>NZ_JAVHZD010000026.1:0-129964 GCF_031119615.1 Paraburkholderia sp. SARCC-3016
GTAGCCATGTCGTTCTGTGAGCCAAGGAGTTGGTAGAATGTTTTGTCTTCCTAAGACCGCTTGGCCTCCGACTTCGGCGACCAGGACATCGAACACCGGATCCGCTCCTACACGCGCTGGAACGCGATGGCGATGGTGCTGCGCGCGGGCAAGGACACCAACGTCGGCGGCCATATCGCTTCATTCGCCTCGGCGGCCACGCTGTACGACGTCGGCTTCAACCATTTCTGGCATGCGCCGTCGGCCGATCACGGCGGCGACCTCGTGTTCGTGCAAGGCCACTCGTCGCCGGGCGTCTATGCGCGTGCGTTCCTGCTGGGCCGGCTATCGGAGAAGCAGGTCGACAACTTCCGCCAGGAAGTAGGCGGCGAGGGCATCTCATCGTATCCGCACCCGTGGCTGATGCCGGACTTCTGGCAATTCCCGACCGTGTCGATGGGCCTCGGTCCGATCATGGCGATCTATCAGGCGCGCTTCATGAAGTACCTGCAGGCGCGCGGCATCGCGAAGACCGAAGGCCGCAAGGTCTGGGCGTTCCTCGGCGACGGCGAAACCGATGAGCCGGAATCGCTCGGCGCGATCGGCATGGCCGGCCGCGAGCGGCTCGACAACCTCGTGTTCGTGATCAACTGCAACCTGCAGCGTCTCGACGGCCCGGTGCGCGGCAACGGCAAGATCATCCAGGAGCTCGAAAGCGAATTCCGCGGCGCGGGCTGGAACGTGATCAAGGTCGTCTGGGGCAGCCGTTGGGACGCGCTGTTCGCCCGCGACAAATCGGGCGCGCTGATGCGCCGGATGATGGAAGTCGTCGACGGCGAATATCAGACGTATAAATCGGAGTCGGGCGCCTACGTGCGCGAGCACTTCTTCAACACGCCGGAACTGAAAGCGCTCGTCGCAGACTGGTCCGACGACGACATCTGGAATCTGAACCGCGGCGGCCACGATCCGCACAAGATCTTCGCGGCCTACAAGGCGGCGACCGAGGCGAAGAACCAGCCGACCGTGATCCTCGCGAAGACGATCAAGGGCTACGGCATGGGCGAAGCCGGCCAGGCGATGAACATCACGCACCAGCAGAAGAAGATGCAGGTGGAAGCGCTGAAGCAGTTCCGCGACCAGTTCCGCCTGCCGATCCCGGACGAAGAGATCACGCACATTCCGTATCTGAAATTCGAAGAAGGCTCGAAGGAACTCGAGTACATGCGTGCGCGCCGCCAGGAGCTCGGCGGTTATCTGCCCGCGCGCCGCCAGAAGGCGGAGTCGCTGCCGGTGCCGGAACTGTCGGTGTTCGAGCCGCTGCTGAAGGGCACCGGCGAAGGCCGCGAGATCTCGACGACGATGGCGTTCGTGCGGATCCTGAACATTCTGTTGAAGGACAAGACGCTCGGCAAGCGCGTCGTGCCGATCGTGCCGGATGAGTCGCGCACCTTCGGCATGGAGGGTCTGTTCCGCCAGATCGGCATCTGGAATCAGGACGGTCAGAAGTATGTGCCGGAAGACTCCGATCAGCTGATGTTCTACAAGGAATCGGAAACCGGCCAGATCCTGCAGGAAGGGATCAACGAAGCAGGCGGCATGTCGGACTGGATCGCAGCGGCGACGTCGTATTCGACGCACAACGAGATCATGATCCCGTTCTACATCTACTATTCGATGTTCGGCTTCCAGCGCATCGGCGATCTTGCATGGGCCGCCGGCGACATGCGTTCGCGCGGTTTCCTGCTCGGCGGCACGGCGGGCCGCACGACGCTGAACGGCGAAGGTCTGCAACACGAAGACGGGCACTCGCTGCTGTGGGCGTCGTCGATTCCGAACTGCATCAGCTACGACCCGACCTTCGGCTACGAGCTCGCGGTGATCATTCAGGACGGCCTGCGCCGGATGGTGCAGGAGCAGGAAGACGTGTTCTATTACCTGACGGTGATGAACGAGAACTACGAGCATCCGGCGATTCCGCAAGGTGACGCCGTGGCGTCGGACATCATCAAGGGCATGTACGCGTTCCGCAAGGCCGACGGTAACGCCGCATCGGGCAAGAGCGCGCCGCGCGTGCAACTGATGGGCGCGGGCACGATCTTCAACGAAGTGATCGCCGCCGCCGACCTGCTGAAGAACGACTGGGGTGTCGCTGCGGACCTGTGGAGCGTGCCGAGCTTCACTGAACTCGCGCGCGAAGGCCACGAAGTGCAACGCTGGAACCTGCTGCATCCGACCGAAGAGAAGAAGCTCTCGCACGTCGAGAAGCTGCTCAAGGATGCGAAGGGCCCGGTGATCGCGTCGACCGATTATGTGCGCGCGCTGAGCGAGCAGATCCGCGCCTTCGTACCGCAACGCTACGTCGTGCTCGGCACCGACGGCTACGGCCGTTCGGATACGCGCGAGCAACTGCGCCACTTCTTCGAAGTCGACCGCTACTGGGTTACCGTGGCCGCGCTGAATGCGCTTGCCGATGAGGGTACGATTGAGCGCAAGGTCGTGGCCGACGCGCTGAAGAAGTACAACCTCGACCCGTCCAAACCCAATCCGATGACCGTCTAACTCGTCGCCCCCCGCGACGTCGTGCGCACTCCGCTTTCGATGCCGGGCGGAGTGCGCTCGGCCCTGGAGACACAAAACAAATGAGCCAAGCGATCGAAGTCAAGGTGCCGGACATCGGCGATTACAAGGACGTTCCTGTAATCGAGGTGCTGGTGAAGGCGGGTGATACCGTCGAGAAAGAGCAGTCGTTGGTAACGCTGGAGTCCGACAAGGCGACGATGGATGTGCCGAGTCCGGTGTCCGGCGTCGTCAAGGAAATCAAGGTCAAGGTCGGCGATAACGTATCGGAAGGTACGCTGATCGTCGTGGTCGACGGCGAAGGCGCGGGCGCCGCGCCGTCGAAGGCTCCTGCGCAAGCTCAAGCTAACGGCGCGGCAGCGCCTGCTGCGCAAGCCGCTGCTCCGGCCGCCGCACCCGCCGCTGCGCCTGCTGCTGCACCGGCCGCTGCAAGCGGTGGCGGCGTGCAGGAAGTGAAGGTGCCCGATATCGGCGACTACAAGGATGTGCCGGTCATCGAAATCGCCGTCAAGGTCGGCGATCGCGTCGAGAAGGAACAGTCGCTGATCACGCTGGAATCGGACAAGGCGACGATGGATGTGCCGAGCCCCGCTGCCGGTGTCGTCAAGGAAGTCAAGGTCAAGGTCGGCGATAACGTGTCCGAAGGCACGGTTATCGTGCTGATCGAAAGCGCGGGCGGGGCGGCTGCTGCGCCTGCTGCCGCAGCGCCGCAGAAACCGGTCGAAGCGCCGTCCGACGCGCCGCAAAAGCCGGCCGCCGCACCTGCTGCCGCGCAGCCGTCGGCGCTGGCGCAGGCGCCGGTGATTCCGGCCGGCGAGGGCGGTGCTTACCGCCCGAGCCATGCGTCGCCGTCGGTGCGCAAATTCGCGCGCGAACTCGGCGTCGACGTCGCGCGCGTGCAGGGCACCGGCCCCAAAGGCCGCGTCACGCAGGATGACGTGACCGCGTTCGTGAAGGGCGTGATGACGGGCCAGCGCGCCGCGCCGGCTGCTGCCGCCGGCGCACCGGCAGGCGGCGGTGAACTGAACCTGCTGCCGTGGCCGAAGATCGATTTCACGAAGTTCGGTCCGATCGACCCGAAGCCGCTGTCGCGCATCAAGAAAATCTCCGGCGCGAACCTGCATCGCAACTGGGTCATGATTCCGCACGTCACGAACAACGACGAAGCGGATATTACGGAGCTCGAAGCGTTGCGCGTGCAACTGAACAAGGAAAACGAGAAGGCGGGCGTGAAGTTCACGATGCTCGCGTTCGTGATCAAGGCAGTCGTCGCCGCGCTGAAGAAATTCCCGACCTTCAATACGAGCCTCGACGGCGACAACCTCGTCTACAAGCAGTATTTCCATATCGGCTTTGCGGCCGATACGCCGAACGGTCTTGTCGTGCCGGTGATCCGCGATGCGGACAAGAAGGGTCTCGTCGATATCGCGAAGGAAATGACGGAACTGTCGAAGCTCGCGCGTGACGGCAAGCTCAAGCCCGAGCAGATGCAAGGCGGCTCGTTCTCGATTTCGTCGCTGGGCGGCATCGGCGGCACGCATTTCACGCCGATCATCAACGCACCCGAAGTCGCGATTCTCGGTTTGTCGCGCAGCTTCATGAAGCCGGTGTGGGACGGCAAGCAGTTCGTGCCGCGTCTGACACTGCCGCTGTCGCTGTCGTACGACCATCGCGTGATCGACGGCGCGGAAGCGGCGCGCTTTAACGCGTATCTGAGTTCGATCCTCGGCGACTTCCGGCGGGTCATTCTTTGATTTTTGCGGCGCGGCGTGAGCCCGATTATCGAGTTCATGCTGACGCCGTTGAACCTGGCCTGCGCACCCTATCGATCAGACAAGCGTCGTTCCAGCGTGGAGCCGCGCCTGTTTTTTCGTTGACTGGTCGCCACCGGTTCATCGGCCGTGCCGCAATCCCTCATCAACACGGCAACAAGAGAAGGGGACACTCATGAGTCTCGTCGAAGTTAAGGTGCCGGACATCGGCGATTTCAAGGACGTCGATGTCATTGAAGTCAATATCAAGCCGGGTGACGTCATCGAAAAAGAACAGGCGCTGATGACGCTCGAGTCCGACAAGGCATCGATCGAGGTGCCGAGCGATACCGTGGGCACCGTCAAGGAAGTACGCGTGAAGGCGGGCGACAAGGTGTCGGAAGGCACGGTGATCGCGACCGTCGAAACGTCGGGCGAAGCGGCACCCGCAAAAGAAGAAGCCAAGCCTGCGAAGGAGCCCGCGAAAGAGCCTGCAAAAGCGGCGGCGCCTGCCGCCGCGGCACAACCGGCCGCGCAGCCCGCGGCGCAATCGGCACCGAAACAACCGGCGGCGGCTCCGCAAGCGGGCAGCTTCTCCGGCACGGCCGATATCGAATGCGATATGGTCGTGCTCGGCTCGGGCCCCGGCGGCTACTCCGCTGCGTTCCGCGCGGCCGATCTCGGCATGAAGACCGTGCTCGTCGAGCGTTACGCGACGCTCGGCGGCGTCTGTCTGAATGTCGGCTGCATTCCGTCGAAGGCGCTGCTGCATACCGCGCTCGTGATCGACGAGGCCGCGGCGCTCGGCGCACATGGCATCACGTTCGCGAAGCCGCAAGTCGATCTCGACAAGCTGCGCGACTTCAAATCGGGCGTCGTCAAGAAGCTGACCGGCGGTCTCGGCGGCATGGCGAAGGCGCGCAAGGTCGAAGTGGTGACGGGCGTCGGCGCCTTCGTCGATCCGCATCATATGGAAGTGCAGACCGAAGGCGGCAAGAAGGTCGTCAAGTTCAAGAACGCGATTATTGCAGCTGGTTCGCAGGCCGTGAAGCTGCCGTTCATTCCCGAAGATCCGCGCGTCATCGATTCGACCGGCGCACTCGAACTGCGCCAGATTCCGCAACGCATGCTCGTGATCGGCGGCGGCATTATCGGTCTCGAAATGGCGACCGTGTATTCGACGCTCGGCGCGCAGATCGATGTCGTCGAAATGCTCGACGGTCTCATGATGGGCGCGGACCGCGATCTCGTGAAGGTATGGGAGAAGTTCAACAGCAAGCGTTTCGCAAACGTGATGCTGAAGACGAAAACCACCGCGGCCGAAGCGAAACAGGACGGCATCTACGTGACGTTCGAAGGCGAGAAAGCGCCGCCCGAACCGCAGCGTTACGACCTCGTGCTCGTCGCGGTCGGCCGTAGCCCGAACGGCAAGAAGATCGGCGCGGACAAGGCCGGCGTCGCGGTGACGGACCGCGGCTTTATCGAAGTTGACAAGCAGATGCGCACGAATGTGCCGCACATCTACGCGATTGGCGACATCGTCGGTCAGCCGATGCTCGCGCACAAGGCAGTGCACGAAGGTCACGTGGCGGCCGAAGCCGCGCACGGCGAAAAGGCCTACTTCGACGCGCTGCAGATTCCGTCGGTCGCCTATACGGACCCGGAAGTCGCATGGGCCGGCAAGACCGAAGACCAGTGCAAGGCCGAAGGCATCAAGTACGGCAAGGCGGTGTTTCCGTGGGCGGCGTCAGGCCGCGCGATCGCCAATGGCCGCGACGAAGGCTTTACGAAGCTGATCTTCGACGAGGAAACGCATCGCGTGATCGGCGGCGGCATCGTCGGTCTGAATGCAGGCGACCTGATCAGTGAAGTGTGCCTCGCCGTCGAGATGGGTGCCGACGCAACCGACATCGGCAAGACGATTCATCCGCACCCGACGCTCGGCGAGTCGATCGGTATGGCGGCCGAGTTGTACGAAGGCGTTTGCACGGATCTGCCGCCGCAGCGCAAGAAGTAACGGGGCAAGCGGGCCCGCGTCGCCGTTTGGCGGCGCGCGGCCGCTACAAAGCTACGCGAGTAAAAACAGATCGGTGCGCTCCTGCGAAAGCAGGGCGCGCCGATTTTTTGCATTGGCAGCCGCGAGGGAAGGGACTCGAATGCACGACCCAAAAGCGCAAAAAAATCCCGGCCGGAGCCGGGGGTAACGATACGCTGTTTCACGTATCGGAGCGTCTCGCCGCGACAGCGGAGTCTGCGCGGCGCTGATGTCTGCCGGTCAACGAACCCTTCGTTGACTCGCGGCCGCGCTGGCCCGTCTGTGTTCGTTTCGCTGAACCTTGATGGACCGGCGCGTCGTTCGAAGCCCGATGCGTTGAAACCGGAACTGAATGCTGACGCTTGCTGCGCCTTGAAGCTTCAGGCGCAGCAGTGCTGCTTGCGATGTGCTCGACGAGCGTGTTAGGCAGCGGTTGCCTTCTTCGTCGCCGAAGCCTGACGCGACACTTGCGCGGCAGCTTGCGAAGCGGCCTTCGATGCAGCGGTAGCGGCCGCATTGAAGTTGCTTTCCGCGATTTCGACCGCTTGCTTCGTGGCCTTGTGGACCGTTTCATACGTCGTGTTCGCGGCGGTGATTGCCGACTTGATCACGGCGACGGCAGTTTCCGAACCGGCCGGCGCGTTCTTCGCGACGTTGTCGACGAGTGCTTGCACCTTGCGGTTCTGCTCTTCGTATTGCGCTTCAGCGACGCGAGCGAACTCGGCCTGCGTAGCCGATGCGATTTCATACAGATGACGGCCGTACGACAGCACCTTTTCGGCGACCGGCTGCGTGAGGCTTGCTTGCAGCGCGAGCAGTTCTTGCGCGTCCTTCACCGACAGCGCGCGCTGTGCATTTTCCTGATTTTCCGCGAGCGTCGACTTGACGACTTGCAGGTTCAGTTCGACCAGCTTCTCGACGCCTTCGAATGCCTTGTTCGTGAGGCCGAAGAGGGTTTCGAGATTGGCTTTCTGGGCTGCAGCGAATTGCTCAGGGGTCAGCAGAGTCATATTTACGCTCCTGAAGTACCGGTCCGTCTGGCGCGGACCGAGTTGGGTTAATCATTTCCGGGATCGGGGCTTCCGCAAAACATACGGGCCGATCGAAGCATTGCGCCGCGCTGCTCAAACAAATGAGGCATTGTGCGTCGCAACAATGGTTCCCATTTTAGGACAGCGCCTAACCTTGTCAAGTATTTTTTGTGCATCGCACAATGCTGATAATTTATCGAGAAAACAATACGTTATGAAGCATTCATGGAGTTGCGAAATCGCATGCTTATTGAGTCGATGCACCGTAATGGCGTGCTTTCTTGAGATGTTTGAAGCAGACCTGTGAGGTTTCGTGAGCTACCTAACAAACTTCCGTAGCCACGCTAGAATCGCGGCGTAAACTAAAACTGTCGCGGAACGTTAAATCGCTGTCCCGGTCGAACGCGCGATGCGCCGGTCTGCAGTAGGCGCTGAAGAGCCGTTTGACAGGCTGACGTGGCGTTCGCGCGCCGCCGGTTGTACACAAGGCGCTTTGCGTTGAAGCGCCGTGTGCGGGCTTCGCGACCGTTGTTCCCTGATCAAGTCCCTGCGTGAACCTGCCGTTATGCGAGGAATCGTTTCAGCATGACGGCGCTGACCGTTCGCTGCGGTGATTGATGTTTTCGATGAAGATCGCGTCGATCATTGGCTAATAGCAATCGAGGCTTACAACTCGGTTTAAAGAGTGTCGATAAGTGCTTAAATTTGCTAATTTTTCGTTGATTCACTACACTGGCGGACAATTCCCTGCCGCCTTACCCCCAGAACACTAATGAAAACCGACATGTTTTCGTCACTGAAAGTGATGCACGGTGCGGCGCTGACTACTGCGCTGTCGGTGGCCGCGTCGATGGTTATCGCAGCGACATCGGCATTGCCGGTCGACGCCTTTGCTGCGTCGACCACCGCGTCGGCGAAGTCCGAGAAGTCCGCAAAAGCCACGAAGAAATCGAAGAAGCCGGCACAGCCGGCCGCGAAGGTTTCGAGCCGCGAATCGGCGAAGGGCGCCAAAGTCGCCGCCGCGAAGCGCGACGGCGAGGGCGACGCGCCGCGCGCTGTCTCGAAGAAGAAGCGCGTGAGCTATACGATGAACGGCCGTCATCACTCGGTGGTCCGCCGCGTCGCATTCGAACCGCGCTCGCCGACGGCGGGTCAGGCGTTCGGCCTGCATGAATCGCCCGAAGGCGTCGCGTTGCGCTCGACGGTCGCATATGTGGTCGACCAGAACTCGTCCGAGCCGCTCTTCGACAAGAACTCGCGCGCGGTCGTGCCGATCGCGTCGATTACGAAGCTGATGACCGCGATGGTCGTGCTCGATTCGAAAGAGCCGATGACCGAACAGATCGAAGTCACCGACGAAGATCGCGATTACGAGAAGAACACGGGCTCGCGCCTGTCCGTGGGTTCGGTGCTGTCGCGTGAAGACATGCTGCATATCGCGCTGATGGCGTCGGAAAACCGCGCGGCTGCCGCGTTGTCGCGCTACTACCCGGGCGGCCGTCCCGCGTTCATGGCAGCGATGAATGCGAAGGCGAAGCAGCTCGGCATGGTCGATACGCACTTCGAAAATCCGACCGGGCTCACGAGCCAGAACGTGTCGACTGCGCGCGATCTCGTGAAGATGGTCAATGCCGCGTATCAGTACCCGTTGATCCGCCGCTTCTCGACCGACCGCAGCTACGAGGTCTATACGGGCAAGCGCACGCTCGCGTACAACAGCACGAACGCGCTCATACGCAACCCGTCATGGGATATCGGCTTGCAGAAGACGGGCTTTATCAACGAAGCGGGTGAATGCCTCGTGATGCAGGCGACTATCGACAATCGCCCGATGATCATGGTGTTGCTCGACTCGGCCGGCAAGTATTCGCGCTTTGCCGATGCGACGCGTCTGCGCACGTGGATCGACAACGGCGGCGAGCAGCGCGTGACGAGCGCGGATGCAAACGGCGCAGGGACCTGATCGGACGCCTGGTACGCGGAACAGGCAGTGGACGCCGCAAGCAGAAAGCCCCGCTGAAATGCCGCGGGGCTTTTTTACGTTGGCACGGCGGCGATCGGCGATACAGCGGCGTAGTTTCGCCGCATGAACCGAGACGCCGGCGTTCAAGCGTTTGGACGCTCGTGCGCCCGAACGTCTCTTACGCCGATCGCGCAGCCGCGTCCGGTTGCGCTGCTTCCGGTTGATAGCCGAGCGACTCGGAGATCACGAGCGCGGTCTTGCTGACCTGATTCAGCCACGAATCCTGCAGCCGGTCTGCCGGCGCGGACAGCGACAACCCGGCAACGAGCCTGCCCGTGTCGTCATAAATGCCGGCCGCGATGCAGCGCACGCCGAGTTCGAGTTCCTCGTTATCGCGCGCGCACGACTGCTGTCGCACGTGCGTGAGCTCGCGTTCGAGCTTCGCGAGGTCGGTGATGCTGTTCTGCGTATGGCCCGAAAGTCCGGTGCGCGTCGCATAGGCGCGCACGCGTGCCGCTTCGTCGGCGGCGAGAAACAGCTTGCCGACCGATGTCAGATGCAACGGCGCGCGGCCGCCGATCGCGCGGACCACCTGCATGCCCGAGCGCTCCGAATAGGCGCGTTCGATATAGACGATTTCATCGCCCTGGCGTACCGACAGGTTGACTGTCTGGCCAGTCAGCCGATGCAGTTCGCGCATCGGCATCAGCGCCGCGTCGCGTACCGACAGCCGCGCCTTCACGAGGTTGCCGAGTTCGAGCAGCCGCATACCGAGCCGGTAAGTACCGGGATCTGAGCGGTCGACGAGGCGGCACGTGACCATATCGTTGAGAATGCGGTGCGCAGTCGACGGGTGCAGCTCGGTGCGTTGCGCGAGTTCTTTCAGGCTGACCGGGTCGCTGTGCGCAGCGAGCGCGTCCAGCAGGCGCATCATGCGCTCGATCACCTGGATCGAGGTTTTGGGATCCGGGTTCGTATCGCTCATGGGGGACAAATCGATGACACGTCACACGACGGAAAAACGATTGTATCTCGTATGGTGAAAAAAGCGAACGGCGTTTGCGGTTTCGCGCGGACCGGCTTTTGCGCCGACCAGGGGCGTCACGCGTTGGTATCGTTTCGGAAACGTCGCATAATCGGGGACGTTTCCCCGGAGGAGGACTCATGCGAGTCGGATTTTTCGTCACCTGCCTGATCGACCTGATGCGCCCGGAAATCGGTTTCTCGGCAATCAAGCTGATCGAGCGTGCCGGTTTTGAAGTCGTCGTGCCGCCCGCGCAAACCTGCTGCGGACAGCCGGCGTACAACTCGGGCGAGCGCGGCATCGCACGCGATCTCGCCGAGAAGATGCTGCGCGAGTTCGAACAGTTCGATTACGTCGTCGTGCCGTCGGGTTCGTGCGGCGGCATGATTCGCGCGCACTATGGCGATCTGTTCGGCAACGACCCGGAATTGATGGGACGTTTCGCGCGTCTGCGCGCAAAGGTGTACGAGCTGACCGATTTCCTCGTGAGTGTCGCGAAAGTCGAGCTCAGTCCCGGCGAATTCACGGGACCGGTGACGTACCACGATTCCTGTTCGGGGCTGCGCGAGCTCGGCGTCAAAGCCCAGCCGCGCGCGCTGCTCGCGCAGGCCGGCGTGCAGGTTGCCGAGATGAAGGGTTGCGAGCACTGCTGCGGCTTCGGCGGCACGTTCGCGGTCAAGTACGGTGATATTTCGACCGCGATCGTCGACGAGAAGTGCGACAACATCCATGCGAGCGGGACGAATGCAGTCGTGCTCGGCGACCTCGGCTGCATGCTGAACATCGAAGGGCGCTTGCGCCGCACCGGCGATACGACGACGCGCGTGCTGCACATCGCCCAGGTGCTCGCCGGCGACGCGTAAGTCACGCGCGGCGACGCGCGGCCGCACGCGCTTCGACACGCGACGCGTGCTACTTTCATCCAGGATCCGGATCCAACACACCGCCATGCAAGTTCAATCGATGCACTTCAAGGCGCGCGCGGGCCAAAAGCTCGCCGACCAGCGCCTGCAGCAGAATCTGACGAAGCTCTCGACGAGAATCGTCGCGGCGCGCGCGCAGGTGATGACCGAGATCGACTTTCAGGCGACGCGCACGTCGCTAAAGGAGCGCCGCAATCGCGCGCTCGAGAATCTCGATGTCTGGCTCGAGACCTTCGAGCGCGAAGCGGCGCGGCGCGGCGTTACCGTGCTGTACGCGGAGACCACACAGGATGCGGCGAAGCTCGTTGCCGATATCGCGCGCAAGCACGACGTGAAGAAGGTGATCAAGTCGAAGTCGATGGTCTCCGAAGAAATGCGCCTGAACGAAGTGCTCGGCAAGATGGGCGTGCAGTCGGTTGAAACCGATCTTGGCGAATACATCCTGCAGATCAATAACAACGAGCCGCCGAGCCACATCATCATGCCGGTGATCCACAAGGATAAGGAGGAGATCGCGGACCTGTTTGCGAAGACGCACAACAAGCCGCGGCTCACCGAAATCCCGCAGATGACGCGCGAGGCGCGCGAAACGCTGCGTCCGCATTTCATGTCGGCGGACATGGGCGTAACCGGCGCGAATTTCGTGATCGCGGAAACCGGCTCGATCGCCGTCGTAACGAACGAGGGCAACGAAGGGATGTGCACGGTGATGCCGCGCGTGCACGTTGCCGTGACCGGTATCGAGAAGGTGCTGCCGACGCTCGAGGATCTGGCCACCGCGCTGCGTCTGCTGCCGCGCTCGGCAACGGCCCAGTCGATGACGAACTACGTTTCGCTGCTGACGGGCCCGCGTCGTCCCGGCGAACAGGACGGGCCTGAGCATATGTACGTGGTGCTCGTCGACGGCGGGCGCACGGGGCTCATCGGCGGCGACTTCCAGGAGATGCTGCGCTGCATTCGCTGCGGCGCGTGCATGAATCACTGCCCCGTCTATCAGAAGGTCGGCGGCCATGCGTACGGTTGGGTTTATCCGGGGCCGATGGGTTCGGTGCTGACGCCAAGCTATGTCGGCATCGACAAGGCGCTCGATTTGCCGCAGGCGGCCACACTGTGCGGCGAGTGCAATAGCGTGTGTCCGGTCGGTATTCCGCTATCCGACTTGCTGCGCAAGCTGCGCGAGAGACAGGTCGAGCGCCATTTGCGACCGTGGCGCGAACGGTTTGGACTCGCCGTGTGGGGCTACTTGGCGCTGCATCCGGCCGCTTACGCGCTATTGACGAAGCTCGCCGTGCGCGTGCTCGAGAAGGCCGGCGGCGAGCGGCGTTCGATCGGTCGACTGCCGTTTGGCGGCGGATGGACGAATACGCGGGATATGCCCGCGCCGGTCGGCAGAACGTTTCGGGAGCTTTACGCGGCGCAGCGCAGCCATCGGGGGTGAAGCCCGATGTCGCGCCGGCCACAGGTCAGTGATTGGTCATGCGCGAGCCGTTGTTCGGCGAGACATTGACAGCCGGTGCGGCAGGCGCGCGTCCACCCCCGCGCGGCCCTTGCGGCGGCGGATGTCCGCCGCCGCCTCCCGCAGCGGGACCTCCGCCTCCACCCGCATGTGGCGGCGGCGGGTTATTCGGCGGCGGACGTCCGCCGCCGCCGTGCCAGTTTCGTCCGTTATTCCAGTCGCCGCGATAGCCGCGCCCCCAGTAGGGATCGCGCGATCCCGAATAGCCGCCGAAGCCCAGATAAACGTTCGGCGGCGGGGCCGGCGCATAGCCGTAGCCATATGGCGGATAGCCGCCGTAGCCATCGTATACGGCGCCGTCGTAGCCATAGCCGCTATAACCGACTGGTGCATTCGACGGATAGACCGCGCAGCCGCCGCACAGAGCGGCAACGGCAATGGCCGGGAGTAGGTGAAGAGAGGTGCGCGGTTTCATCGGATGAGTTCGCTTAACGATGCAGGGCAGATGCAAGTAAAGCTATCCTCCCACTTTGCATCGTTACCTTTGTATGTGTTTGTAAGGATTCCTTTCGCTGCCCGACTCAACGTCGAGCGTTCTCTTTACGTTGACTTCCCGCGCCGCATTGTTCGCGTCAACAGAACGGTCTATTCCGCAGGGGTGGGTTTTTCCTGATGGTGGCCTTATCTATAATCTCAATCGGGCGAAGTGGGCTAATAGCCTGCAGCCTTGACCCATTGAGAGAACGCCATCATGAAAAAGACAATATCGTTGTACTGGCCCTTGGCGATCGTTTTGCCGCTCGCAGCGGCCGCATTCCTGAACCTGTGCAGCAGTGCCGCGAAGCACGCGAGCACGGCGCCGCTCGCCGCAAGCGAAGTCACTGCCGAACTGGCGCGCACGGTGTCGTACGGATTCGTCGGCGACGACGAGGCGGCTTCGGCGCAGCCGATGCGCGCGAACGTCACGCTGCAGTCCCAGCCGCTGTAAGCGCTCCCGGCGCGACACCCGATGAAAACGATCGCCGTATGCTTCGTCTGTCTTGGCAATATCTGCCGCTCGCCGACTGCGGAGGGCGTCATGCGATACGAGCTGGCCGAGGCGAAGTTGTCGGACCGCGTGATGGTCGATTCGGCCGGCACCGGCAACTGGCACATCGGCGAAGCACCGGACGAGCGCGCCCAGCTGGCGGCGCGCGGGCGTGGTTACGATCTGTCGCAATTGCGCGGCCGTCAGATCGCGGCCGCCGACTTCGAGCGTTTCGACCTGCTGATCGCGATGGACGATGCGAATGTCGCGGCATTGAACCGGATCTGTCCTCCGGCCTGTCGCGACAAGATTCGTTTGCTGATGGAATTTGCGCCGCAAGCCGACGCGCGTGAAGTTGCCGATCCCTACTTCGGCGGGCCGAATGGCTTCGAGACCGTACTGGATCAGTGTGAGTCGGCGTGCCGAGGGCTCGTCGCGGCGCTGCGCATCCAGTTGCAGGTCGTCTGAGAACCATCCGGCCGAACTTTGAAGTGGGCGCCCGCAAGCCGGAAGCCCGCCGCGGGGGGCGAGGACGGCGCTTCGGCCCCAAAATTTTTAAGTAATTGGACAAAATTGAGACGGGATACTTGACTAAATAGCTCATGTATTTATACTTGAGCAAACTTGTCGAGAATTGCGGTTCCCACACATCATGAGACTCACCACGAAAGGCCGTTTCGCCGTTACGGCGATGATTGACCTGGCGCTGCGCCAGGAGCAGGGCCCGGTGACGCTTGCAGGTATTAGCCAGCGCCAGCACATTTCCCTGTCGTATCTCGAGCAGTTGTTCGGGAAGCTGCGCCGTCACGAGATCGTCGAATCCGTGCGCGGTCCGGGCGGCGGTTACAACCTCGCGCGGCGCGCGGAAGACGTCACGGTGGCGGACATCATCATCGCCGTCGACGAGCCGCTCGATGCCACGCAATGCGGCGGCAAGGGCACGTGCGAAGGCACGAAGCAGCGCGACGGCCACTGCATGACGCACGAGCTGTGGTCCACGCTGAACCAGAAGATGGTCGAATACCTCGATTCGGTCTCGCTGAAAGATCTGGTCGATCAGCAGCGCGCGCGCGAAGCGACGCCGGCCACCGTGCTGCGCGACAGGCGTTCGGAGGCCGCTGCGGTCGAGCCGACACGGGTCCTGCCGAAAGGTCCGAATTCCGTTTTCAATATGGCTGGTTCCTGAGCGTGAAGCAGGGCACCGCGACGAGGACGCATGAATAGCGTTCCGCGGCGCCCTCGCGCAAGAACCCAGTAGCCAAAAGCAACGATGTCCCCGGAGCGATTGATGAATAACGACATTCCCCACCTGCCCATTTACATGGACTACAGCGCGACGACGCCCGTCGATCCGCGCGTGGTGGACAAGATGATCCCGTATCTGCGCGAGCAGTTCGGCAACCCCGCATCGCGTAGCCACGCATACGGCTGGGACGCGGAGCATGCAGTCGAGGAAGCGCGCGAAAACGTCGCCGCGCTCGTCAACGCGGACCCGCGCGAAATCATCTGGACGTCGGGCGCGACCGAATCGGACAACCTCGCGATCAAGGGTGCCGCGCACTTCTACAAGGGCAAGGGCAAGCACATCATCACGGTGAAGACCGAGCACAAGGCCGTGCTCGACACGTGCCGCGAGCTCGAGCGCGAAGGTTATGAAGTCACCTATCTGGACGTGAAGGACGATGGCCTGATCGACATCGAAGTCTTCAAGGCCGCGCTGCGCCCCGACACGATTCTCGTGTCGGTGATGCACGTGAACAACGAGATCGGCGTGATTCAGGATATCGCGACGATCGGCGAAATCTGCCGCGAAAAAGGCATCATTTTCCACGTCGACGCGGCGCAGGCTACGGGCAAGGTCGAAATCGACCTGCAGAAGCTGAAGGTGGACCTGATGTCGTTTTCGGCGCACAAGACGTACGGCCCGAAGGGCATCGGCGCGCTGTACGTGCGTCGCAAGCCGCGCGTGCGCATTGAAGCGCAGATGCACGGCGGCGGCCACGAACGCGGCATGCGCTCGGGCACGCTGGCAACGCACCAGATCGTCGGCATGGGCGAGGCGTTCCGTATCGCGCGCGAAGAAATGGCGACGGAGAACGAGCGCGTCCGCATGCTGCGCGACCGTCTGCTGCGCGGTCTGTCGCGGATCGAGGAAGTGTATGTGAACGGCGACATGGAAAGCCGTGTGCCGCACAACCTGAACATCAGCTTCAATTTCGTCGAAGGCGAGTCGCTGATCATGGCGGTGAAGGATGTCGCGGTGTCGTCGGGTTCGGCGTGCACGTCCGCGTCGCTCGAACCGTCGTACGTGCTGCGCGCGCTGGGTCGCAACGACGAACTCGCGCATAGCTCGATCCGTTTCACGGTTGGCCGTTTCACGACCGAGCAGGACGTCGATTACGTGATCAACCTGCTCAATACGAAGATCGCGAAACTGCGCGAGCTGTCGCCGCTCTGGGAAATGCACAAGGACGGCGTCGATCTGTCGACGATTCAGTGGGCTGCGCACTAAGGTGCGGCAAACGGGCGCCCGAAACGCGTGTCGGAAAAATAAATGCCGGAACGATCGGTGCGAGCGCACGCGAAACCGGCAGCTTGAAACGAATCAAGGAGTGTAAACATGGCTTATAGCGACAAGGTTCTGGACCACTACGAAAACCCGCGCAACGTCGGCTCCTTCTCGAAGGACGACGATGCGGTCGGCACCGGCATGGTCGGCGCGCCGGCGTGCGGCGACGTGATGAAGCTGCAGATTCGCGTCGGCGCGGATGGCGTGATCGAGGACGCGAAGTTCAAGACCTATGGTTGCGGCTCCGCGATCGCGTCGAGCTCGCTCGTTACCGAATGGGTGAAGGGCAAGACGCTCGACCAGGCGCTCGAGATCAAGAACACGCAGATCGCCGAAGAACTGGCGCTGCCGCCGGTCAAGATTCACTGCTCGATTCTCGCGGAAGACGCGATCAAGGCGGCCGTCGCCGACTACAAGCAGCGTCATGGCGGCGAGGCCGGCGAAAGCGCGGCGCCCGCGGGCGACAAGCAGGCAGCTTGAGATTCGGGATCGGGACTCAAGGTTTGAATGCAGGCAGGTCGCAGCGCGTCGCCTGGTAAGGGCACGTAACGCGCTTGGTAACGCGGCAGGTAACGCCGCAAGCAACGCGCTGCGCAAAGAGAAACACTATGGCAATTACGTTGACCGAAAAAGCAGCACAACATGTGCAGAAGTATCTGAGCCGGCGCGGCAAGGGCGTCGGGCTGCGAGTCGGCGTGCGCACGACCGGCTGCTCGGGCCTTGCGTACAAGCTCGAGTACGTCGATGAACTCGCACCCGAAGACGAAGTGTTCGAATGCAACGGCGTGAAGGTCGTCGTGGATCCGAAGAGTCTTGCGTATATCGACGGCACCGAACTCGACTTCGCGCGCGAAGGGTTGAACGAAGGCTTCAAGTTCAACAATCCGAACGCCAAGGACGAGTGCGGCTGCGGCGAATCGTTCCGCGTGTAAGCGGACGGGTAGGATCGAAAAGGCGGCCTGTGCCGCCTTTTTTCAATTCGACGGACAAAGTATTTTGATGGCATCGCTCAACGACAGTCACTTCGATCTGTTCCATTTGCCTGCGCAATTTGCACTCGACACACAGGCGCTCGACGACGCGTACCGCACCGTGCAGGCGCAGGTGCATCCTGACCGCTTCGCCGCGGCCGGCGACGCGCAAAAGCGCATCGCGATGCAATGGGCCACGCGTGCGAACGAGGCGTACCGGACGCTGCGCGATCCGTTGAAGCGCGCGACCTACCTGTTGTCGTTGCGCGGCATCGACGTCGGCGCCGAAAACAACACGGCCATGGAGCCGGCGTTCCTGATGCAGCAAATGGAATGGCGCGAGCGCATCGAAGACGCGGCAGCCGCGAAGAACGTCGACGATCTCGATGCCTTGCTTGCCGAGCTGCGCGACGAAGAGCGCGTGCGCTTCACGAAGCTCGCCGCGCTGCTCGACAGCGGCTCCGACCAGGCGGCGAGCGAAGCGGTGCGGCAGTTGATGTTTATCGAGCGCGTCGCGTCGGAAATCGACGCGCAGATCGGCAGGCTCGAAGATTGAGCGTGGCCGCGCAGCGATGAACCGAACTCGCGTACCGAAGTGATCAACTGAAGTGACGACGCGGCAAGCGCAACAAATAACCCCTAAGCCCATCGTCCCGACATCCCGCAAACACCAATAATCGAGCACGGGGCGCAACGTTCCCCGAAGAAGACACCAGATGGCTTTACTGCAAATCTCTGAACCCGGCATGGCGCCCGCGCCGCACCAGCGGCGTCTCGCGGTCGGTATCGATCTTGGCACGACCAATTCTCTCGTCGCCGCTGTGCGCAGTGGTGTGCCCGATGTGTTGCCCGATGAGGAAGGTCACGCGCTGTTGCCTTCGGTGGTCCGCTATCTGCAGAACGGCGGCCGCCGGATCGGCCGCGCGGCGAAGGCCGAAGCGGCGACCGATCCGCGCAACACGATCGTGTCGGTCAAGCGCTTCATGGGCCGCGGCAAGAGCGAAGTGGAGGGCGCCGAGAACGCGCCGTACGACTTCGTCGACGCGCCCGGCATGGTGCAGATCCGTACGATCGATGGCGTGAAGAGCCCGGTCGAAGTGTCGGCCGAGATTCTCGCGACGCTGCGTCAGCGCGCCGAGGGCACGCTCGGCGACGAACTCGTCGGCGCGGTGATCACGGTGCCCGCGTATTTCGACGAGGCGCAGCGCCAGGCGACGAAGGACGCCGCGCGCCTCGCCGGCCTCAATGTGCTGCGCCTGCTCAACGAACCGACCGCCGCGGCGATCGCATACGGGCTCGATAACGGCGCCGAAGGGCTTTACGCCGTGTTCGATCTTGGCGGCGGCACGTTCGACCTGTCGATCCTCAAGCTCACCAAGGGCGTGTTCGAAGTGCTCGCGGCCGGCGGCGATTCCGCATTGGGCGGCGACGATTTCGACCATGCGTTGTTCCGTCACGTGCTCGCGCAAGCGGGCGTCGCGCGCGAGACGCTCACGCCCGAGGACGTCCGCCTGTTGCTCGACACCGTGCGTTCGACGAAGGAAGCGCTGTCGAGCGCGGCGCAGGCAAAAGTCGACGTCGCGCTGTCGAGCGGCGTGCGCATCGATCAGACGATCGAAGAATCGACGTTTGCTGCAATCACCGAATCTCTCGTGCAGCGCACGCTCGGTCCGACACGCAAAGCGCTGCGCGACGCGAAAGTGACGCCGGCCGACATCAAGGGCGTCGTGCTCGTCGGCGGCGCGACGCGCATGCCGGTGATCCGCCGCGCGGTCGAATCGTTCTTCGGCCAGCCGCCGCTCATCAATCTCGATCCGGATCAGGTCGTCGCGCTCGGCGCCGCGATTCAGGCCGATCTGCTCGCCGGCAACCGCGGCGCCGATGGCGACGAATGGCTGTTGCTCGATGTGATTCCGCTGTCGCTCGGCGTCGAAACGATGGGCGGCCTGACCGAAAAGATCATTCCGCGCAATTCGACGATTCCGGTCGCGCGCGCGCAGGACTTCACGACGTTCAAGGACGGCCAGACCGCCATGGCGATTCATGTCGTACAAGGCGAGCGCGAGCTCGTCTCGGATTGCCGGTCGCTCGCGCGCTTCGAGTTGCGCGGCATTCCGCCGATGGCGGCGGGCGCGGCGCGGATTCGCGTGACCTATCAGGTGGACGCGGACGGGCTGCTGTCGGTATTCGCGCGCGAGCAGCATTCGGGCGTCGAGGCGTCGGTCGTCGTCAAGCCGTCGTACGGTCTCGCCGACGACGATATCGCGCGCATGCTCGAAGACAGCTTCAGCGCCGCCGAAGTCGATATGCGCGCCCGTGCGCTGCGTGAAGCGCAAGTGGAGGCGCAGCGTCTCGTCGAAGCGACCGACGCGGCGCTGGCCGCCGACGCCGATCTGCTCGACGCAGACGAGCGCGGCGCTCTGGATACGCTGCTCGCCGCGTTGCGCAACGTCGCGCAGAGCAACGACGCGGACGCAATCGAAGCAGCGACCAAAGCGCTGGCCGCCGGCACCGATGAATTCGCGGCGCGCCGGATGGACAAGGGCATTCGCCGGGCGCTCGCGGGCCGCAAGCTCGACGAGATCTGAACCTCGCGCGACATCACGAGGCGCGTGCGAAAATCGCCCGCGCTGTCAGTAAAATAACGAAGCTGCTGCCGGGCGGCATCCGGGTGCGAAGCTCGCTGCGCACGCAAAGCCGAACGGCGTCAAACGGAATCTCTATGCCTCAAATCGTTGTATTGCCTCACGTCGAACTGTGCCCCGAGGGCGCGGTCATCGACGCCGTGCCGGGCAAAAGCATTTGCGACACGCTGCTCGAGAACGGCATCGAAATCGAGCATGCGTGCGAGAAGTCATGCGCGTGCACGACATGCCATGTGATCGTGCGCGAGGGCTTCGATGCGCTCGAGCCGTCGGAGGAAGCCGAAGACGACCTGCTCGACAAGGCGTGGGGGCTCGAACGCGAGTCGCGGCTGTCGTGTCAGGCGATCGTGCCGGAAAACGACGACCTCGTCGTCGAGATTCCGCGCTACTCGATCAATCACGCGAAGGAAAATCACTAACAGGAGCATGCAGCCATGAAGTGGACCGATACGCAGGACATCGCGATGGCGTTAACGGACAAGCACCCGGATATCGATCCGCAGCAGGTGCGGTTCACGGATCTGCATCGCTGGGTGATGGAACTCGACGGTTTCGACGACGACCCAAACCGCTCGAACGAGAAGATTCTCGAAGCGATTCAGGCGGCGTGGATCGAGGACGCCGATTACTGACCGGCGCCTCGGTCCGCGCAGGTCGGCGTGGCGCGCGGATACGCGCGCGGCAAATAAAAAGGCGACTCCGATAGGAATCGCCTTTTTGCATGGAGGCCGCTTGACCGGCTAACCCGCGACCAGCGTACCGTTTTCGATTCGTACGCGCTCGCCTTGCTGGAACGGCGGCGGCTGATGATACGTGAAGTAGCGGATATGGCCGTTTTCCATCCGCACGCGTACCGAGTAGCTCGTGGTCGTGCGCAGATGCTTTTCGACCGAGTTGCCGGCGAAACCACCGCCAAGCGCGCCGAGCACGGTCATCGCGGTCCGTCCGCCGCCGCTGCCGAACTGGTTGCCGATCACGCCGCCCGCGACTGCGCCGCCGACCGCGCCGATACCCGTGCCGTGGCCTTCCTGGCGTACTTCCGAAATCGCGATCACCGTGCCGCAGCTCGAACACACCGCGGGGCGGGGCGCCGGTTGCGGCGGTGCGTACTGTTGCGGCTGCGGCTGCGTTTGCGGCTGAGGCACCGGTTGCTGCGCGTATTGAGGCTGCGCCGGAGCAGGTGCCGGCTCGGCCTGTTGCGCGGCCTGCTGTTGCTGCTGCGCATACTGCGCCGGGTTGGCCTGCTGCGCGGTATCGACGACGGGTTGCGAAGCGATTTGCGCGGATTGCGTCTGATTCGATTGCGCGCTGTCGCCCGACGCTTTCGGGAACAGGCCCGTGATCGCAGCCGTGGCCGCGAGGCTGGCGACGATAACCGCGCCCGCCACGGTGGCGATCAGCGGATGCAAGCGGCGCGGTGACGAAGATGGTGTGTTGTTCGGGTTGTCCATGTTTGTCCTCCGTCTTGGGCAGAGTCGACCATTGATGATGCGTACAGTGTCCGACAACCCGCCGCAGGCATGGTTTCAATTTGTAACGTCTTCTGTATCGAATGAACGGCGGCGTAGCGTGCATCGACGCGGATACTGCCGCGTCGCCGCACTTCTTACCGATAGTTACAATCGATCGGCAAGCGAGGCACAGAAGACAACGCCCGCCGAGGCGTCAAGCCATAGGCGGGCGTTTCGTTACGCGGCCGCAGTCGCGCAGACCGCGGTTCAATCTTCGCGCCGCAGATGCGGGAACAGAATCACGTCGCGAATGCTCGGGCTGTCGGTGATCAGCATCACGAGCCGGTCGATGCCGATGCCGCAGCCGCCGGTCGGCGGCATGCCGTATTCGAGCGCGCGAATATAGTCGGCGTCGTAGTACATCGCTTCCTCGTCGCCGGCGTCCTTCTGATCGACCTGTTTGCGAAAACGTGCCGCCTGGTCTTCGGGGTCGTTGAGCTCCGAGAAGCCGTTGGCGATTTCGCGGCCGGTGATGAACAGCTCGAAGCGCTCAGTAATGCCTTCGACCGAATCCGACGCGCGCGCAAGCGGCGATACTTCGATCGGATAGTCGATGATGTACGTCGGCTCCCACAACTGCGCTTCCGCCGTTTCTTCGAAGAGCGCGAGCTGCAGCGAGCCAAGCCCCGCGTTCAGAAACTTCGGCTCGTTCGTGTCGACGCCGAATTTCTTCACTTCCGCGCGCAGGAATGCCGGATCCGACAGTTGCGCCTCGGTGTATTGGGGCGCGTGTTTCAGAATGGCCTGCGTGATCGTCAGCCGGTGGAACGGCCTGGACAGATCGAGCTCGCGCCCCTGATAGCTGATCGTTGCAGTGCCGAGCGCATCGATCGCGGCCTGACGAATCAATTGTTCGGTGAAGTCCATGAGCCACGTGTAGTTCGTGTACGCGGCGTAGAACTCCATCATCGTGAATTCCGGATTGTGGCGCGGCGACACACCCTCGTTACGGAAATTCCGGTTGATCTCGAACACCCGCTCGAAGCCGCCGACGATAAGCCGCTTCAGATACAGCTCCGGCGCGATGCGCATGAACATCTGCATATCGAGCGCGTTGTGATGCGTGACGAACGGCTTTGCCGCCGCGCCGCCCGGAATCGGGTGCAGCATCGGCGTTTCGACTTCCATGAAGTTCGCGTCCGACATGAAGCGACGGATCGACGAGATCGTCTTCGTGCGTGCGGTGAAGGTCTTGCGCGTTTCCGGCGTGACGATCAGGTCGACGTAGCGCTGGCGGTAGCGCATTTCCTGATCGGCGAGGCCGTGGAATTTGTCGGGCAGCGGCCGCAGTGCCTTCGACAGCAGCCGCAGTTCCGTGCAGCGCACCGACAGCTCGCCTTTGTTCGTGCGAAACAGCACGCCGCGCGCCGCGACGATGTCGCCGAGGTCCCATTTCCTGAAGGCTTCGTAGGTCGCTTCGCCGACGTCGGCGGGCGTGATGAAGAACTGGATCTGTCCCGACCCGTCCTGCACCGTCGCGAAGCTCGCCTTGCCCATTACGCGTTTGAGCATCATCCGGCCGGCGAGCGCGACACCGAGTGCCTGCGCTTCGAGCGCTTCCTTGTCGGTGTCCGCGAACTGCGTCTGCAGTTCGGCGGCGTGGTGGGTCGGCTGGAAATCGTTCGGATAGGCGACGCCTTGCTCGCGCAGCGCACGCAGCTTGTCGCGGCGTTCCGCGATGATCTGGTTGTCGTCGTCGGCCGCGGCGGTCGTCTGGGTCGTCGGTTCGGTCATGATGTTGGTCGGTATGCGGGGAAGCTGGCGGGCGCGCCGGGAAATCGTTCAATGGCACCCGCGATCGAAACACGCGGCACGGTTTTCATGCCGTGCCGCGAATGCTGCAACTCAAATACCCTGTTTCAGGCTCGCGCTGATAAACGCATCGAGGTCGCCGTCGAGCACGCTCTTGGTGTTGCTGATTTCGACGTTCGTGCGCAGATCTTTGATGCGGCTGTTATCGAGCACGTACGAGCGGATCTGGTGTCCCCAGCCCACGTCCGATTTGCCCGCTTCGAGCTTGTCCTGCTCGGACTGGCGCTTGCGCATCTCCGCTTCGTACAGCCGCGATTTCAGCATGGCCATCGCTTCGGCGCGGTTGCGGTGCTGCGAGCGGTCGTTCTGGCACTGCACGACGATGCCGCTCGGCATGTGCGTGATGCGCACCGCCGAATCGGTTTTGTTGATGTGCTGACCGCCGGCGCCCGATGCGCGGAAGGTGTCGATGCGCAGATCGGCCGGGTTGATGTCGATTTCGAACGAGTCGTCGATTTCCGGATACACGAACACCGACGAAAACGACGTATGGCGGCCACCCGACGAATCGAACGGCGACTTGCGCACGAGGCGATGGATGCCCGTTTCGGTGCGCAGAAAGCCGTACGCGTATTCGCCTTCGACCTTGATCGTCGCGCTCTTGATGCCCGCGACGTCGCCTTCCGATTCTTCGAGCACTTCGGTCTTGAAGCCCTTGCGCTCGCAGTAGCGCAGATACTGGCGCAGCAGCATCGATGCCCAGTCGCACGCTTCGGTGCCGCCGGCGCCGGCCTGGATGTCGATGAACGCGTTGTTCGGGTCGGCCGGGTTCGAGAACATCCGGCGGAATTCGAGGTCTTCGATGCGCGCGGTGAGCTTCGCGACATCTTCGTCGCACGAGACGAGCGTCGCTTCGTCGTTTTCTTCGCGCGCCATGTCGAACAGGTCTTGCGTGTCGCGCAAGTCGTTGTCGAGCGACGAAAGGACGTCGACCACGCCTTCCAGCAGCTTCTTTTCCTTACCGAGCGCCTGTGCGTGCTGCGAGTCGTTCCAGACGTTCGGGTCTTCGAGTTCCCGGTTGACTTCGACGAGCCTTACTGCTTTGGCATCGTAGTCAAAGATACCCCCGTAGCTCGCCTGCGCGCGTGCGCAGGTCGGCCAGAGAGGCTTCGATCGCGTTGAGACGTTCCGCTTCCATGTCGAGCTTTTGATTCGCCAAAAGGTGAAATTATAGCCGATCGACGGCTCGATCCGGCCTGTGCGACGTGGAATCGGGCCGGTTTACCGCGGATTTCGCGTGTCCTTCACCCGAGGTGCCTGGGCGTTGGCGCGGCGCTTTGGGGTCGCGCGTTCGGGCCGCTCGTCGGGGCCGCTCGTCGGGCCGCACTTATCCGAGCGCGTGCTCGACGATCAACTGCACGCGCGACACGCCGTTCCAGGTGTCGCGCGTGAGCCGGTAGGCAACAGTCGCGCGTGCCGGCAGCGTATCGGTGTGATTGAACCAGATCGCGTTGAAGCGCTGGCGGCCGCGCATCAGTTGCAGCTTCAGATGCTTGTCTTTCACGAGCGCCTGCGACATCACCTCGAATTCGCCGGAAAAAAGCGGTGCCGGAAAGCCCTGTCCCCAGACCGCCGCCTCGAGCATCTCGACGAATTGCGGCGTGAAGTAGGCATCTTCGAGGTCGCCGTCGGTCTCGACCGTGCGCGCGAGCGCATCGTCGGACAGCCACTCGCGCCCGACCGCTTCGAAGGCGGCCGCAAAGCGCGGCAGGTCGGCGGCCGCAAGCGTCATGCCGGCCGCCATCGCGTGACCGCCGAAGCGCACGATCAGATCGGGCTCGCGCTTCGAGATCAGATCGAGCGCATCGCGCAGATGAAAGCCCGCGATCGAACGGCCCGAGCCTTTGATCGTCGTGCCGCTGTCGTCGGCGAGCGCGAACGTGAACGACGGACGGTGGAATTTCTCCTTGAGCCGCCCGGCGACGATGCCGATTACGCCCTGATGCCAGCTCGCATTGAACAGCGTGATGGTCGTGGCGCCGGCCGGATCGATCGCCGCAAGATCGTCGAGCGCCTGCTGCTGCATGCCGGCCTCGATTTCGCGGCGCTCGCGGTTCATCGTGTCGAGCTGCTGGGCAAGCTGCCAGGCGCGGCCGACGTCGTCGGTAATCAGGCATTCGATGCCGAGCGACATGTCCGCAAGGCGTCCCGCCGCATTGAGCCGCGGGCCGAGCGCGAAGCCGAGATCGAAGCCCGATGCGCTGCGCGCTTCGCGGCCGGCCGCGCGAAACAGCGCGGCGATGCCGGGCTGCATGCGGCCGTTGCGGATCCGTTGCAGGCCTTGCGCAACGAGCACGCGATTATTGCCGTCGAGTTTGACGACGTCGGCGACCGTGCCGAGCGCGACCAGATCGAGCAGTCCGTCGAGGCGCGGCTCGGGGCGCGCGTCGTTGAAGGCGCCGCGCTTGCGCAGTTCGGCGCGCAACGCGAGCAGCACATAAAACATCACGCCGACGCCCGCAAGGCTTTTGCTCGGAAACGCGCAGCCGGGCTGGTTCGGATTGACGATCGCGCGCGCGGCGGGCAACGCGTCGCCGGGCAGGTGATGGTCGGTGACGAGCACGTCGATGCCGAGCGCGTTCGCCGCGGCGACGCCGTCGACGCTCGCAATGCCGTTGTCGACGGTGATCAGCAGATCGGGCTTGCCGCCCGCGCGCGCAGCGGCGAGCGCGACGATCTCGGGCGTGAGGCCGTAGCCGTATTCGAAGCGATTCGGCACGAGGTAGTCGATCTGCGCGCCGAACATGCGCAAGCCGCGCACGGCAACGGCGCAGGCGGTCGCGCCATCGCAGTCGTAGTCGGCGACGACGAGCATGCGGCGGCCTGCTTCGAGCGCGTCGGCGAGCAGCGCCGCGGCTTGATCGCAGCCGTGCAGTGCGGCCGGCGGAACGAGGCGCGCGAGACCCGTTTCGATTTCATCGGGCAGGCACACGCCGCGTGCGGCGTACAGCCGCGCCAGCACCGGATGCAGACCGTGGCGGGTGAGGGCTTCGGCGTCGGCGGGCGGGCACGCGCGGGTAACGATGCGGATCATGCGGTGACGGCGAGGCCGGCGCGGCCTGCGAATAGAAGGGTAATCATTCGAAGGGCGATCATTCGATGAAAAGCGAGGCGAACAGGCGCCGCCGCCAGAACTTGCGCAGATCGCCGCGCGTGACGGCGAGCGTGACCGAGCCCGTGTCGCCACATAGCGTGAGACCGAGTTCCGCGAGTTCGCCTGCTTCGAGCGCGGCGAGCGCGGGGGCGAACCAGTCGCGCTCGAGCGCGGCGAAGGCGGTGTTCCAGTTGGCCCAGTCCTGCGAGATGTAGGGCGTCGAAAACGGATCGAGTTCGACGAGCGTGGCGGATCTTGCATCGGTCGACGCACCGGCTGCATGCGCTTGCGCCTGCATTTGCGCGAACGATTGCGCGGGTGCGCCGACGGCCGCATGCGCGGCGAGCGCGAGACCGCGCGTCGCCGCGGCATCGGACAGCACACGCGCGAACGGACTCGTTACCGGGCGCGCGACGCCCTGCGCGTGAAACCAGATCGAGTTGACGGCGGGCAGTCCGCGCGCTTCGCGTGCTTCGTTGACCGGATGTTCGAACCAGGCCATCTGCACTTCGTTCTGCAGTTTCATCCATGCGCGCGAGCGTTCGCCGCTGTGCGCTTCGTGCGGCAGCCAGATCTCGATGTTGCGGCCGCTCGCGCGCAGCGGCGATGCGCCGGCGAGCGTGCTGAATTCGTCGCTCGACAGATACCAGCGCGACGGCTGCGGCGCTTCGATGCGTACGCCGAGCTCTTCGATCAGCGGACGGGCGAGGGCGAGCAGCGTCGCCGCATCGTCGTCGGAGAGTTCGAGCGATGCGGGGTCGATCAGCACGAGGTGGTCGTGCGCGATGCGCACGTGGACCGGCTGCACGCAGGCCCAGCTTGCCGTGCCCGGATCGCCGCCGTCGGCGAGCAGCATGTAGGGGGCGAGCGGGGCTTCGTCGTCGGCGGAGCCGGCCGTGCTTGAACCCGCGCTTGAACCCGCGCTTGAACCCGCTAATGCGCCGAACTGGTGCGCCACCCATCGCTCATGCGGCAACGTCCGCTGGAAGTCCTCGCCGATCACGCGCTCGACGAGCGTCGCGCGGGCGACGAGCTTGTCGAAGGCGGGCGTCTGAAGGTCGTGCAGGGCGGTGGAGGCGTCGGCTGCGGACGGCAGCGCGAAAGGGATGAGCAGATGAAGGCGGGTGACGGGCATGATGGTGCGCATTGTAGGGCAATCTGCGGCACCGATCGATGCTTTGGCATCCCCGCTGCAGCGCAGAGCGCTGCTTCGGAGGGAGGGCGGAACGGCTTGCCCGGTTGGAGGAAGCACAACAGGCGTCCACTTGAAAGGCGGTGCGAATGCCACCTGCAGTCGAGCGAAAATCCCGACGCGGAGCTCCGTACGGCACACCTCGCGCGTATTACCGGCTCCTCATCTCGAAATAGCTCGCCAAGCGTCTCTTCGGCCGATTCGGCGACAATGTATGGCAAACTTCGCCGTCGCTTTTTCGTCGTTTCGAGGGCGCAAGCCTGAAGATTCATGGGCGTGGCATGCGCGATCCACCGTGGCGCTGAACCATCCGTCATAATTCGCGCCAAACCACTACGCAGTAGGGCGTGGCCTGCACACCGTAAGGAATCTTCGATTTTCGTTAATCGCGATGACCGGAGGCAGCCGGAAGGAAGCAGCCGGAATCGAACCGTTCCACGCCCAGGGCATGGCGCGCTGCCGACCCCCGCAGTTGCATAACCCGCAGACAAGGACTCGCTTGAAACTTCCGTACGAATGGCAGATCGGCTGGCGCTACACCCGCGCCGGCAAACGCACGACCGGCAACGGCTTTATTTCGTTCATCGCGCTCGTGTCGATGTCGGGCATTGCACTCGGCGTCGCGGCGCTGATCGTCGTGCTGTCCGTGATGAACGGCTTTCAGAAAGAGGTGCGCGACCGCATGCTGTCCGTGCTCGCCCACGTCGAAATCTTCTCGCCGGCCGGGTCGATGCCCGACTGGCAACTGACCGCGAAAGAAGCGCGCCAGAACAAGGAAGTGATCGGCGCCGCGCCGTATGTCGAAGCGCAGGCGCTGCTGACGCGCCAGGATGCTGTCAGCGGCGTCGCATTGCGCGGCGTCGATTCGTCGCTCGAACCGGAGGTGTCCGACATCGGCAAGGAAATGCGCGCGGGCCGCCTCGCGGACCTGATCCCCGGCGACTTCGGCATCGTGCTTGGCGCGGACCTCGCGGCAAGCCTCGGCGTGACGGCCGGCGACAAGATCACGCTCGTCGCGCCCGAAGGCACGATCACGCCGGCCGGCATGCTGCCGCGCTTGAAGCAGTTCACCGTGGTCGGCGTGTTCGAGTCCGGGCATTACGAATTCGACAGCACGCTTGCGCTCATCAACATCCGCGATGCCGAAGCGCTGTTCCGCCTACCGGCACCAACGGGCGTGCGCTTGAGGCTCAAGGATATGCAACGCGCGCCGCAGGTCGCGCATGAACTCGCGCGCACGCTCTCGGGCGACCTGTACATTCGCGACTGGACGCAGCAGAACAAGACATGGTTCTCCGCCGTGCAGATCGAAAAGCGCATGATGTTCATCATCCTCACGCTGATTATCGCGGTTGCGGCGTTCAATCTCGTGTCGTCGCTCGTGATGACGGTGACCAACAAGCAGGCCGACATCGCCATCCTGCGCACGCTCGGCGCGCAGCCGGCCTCGATCATGAAAATCTTCGTCGTGCAGGGCGTGACGATCGGGTTCGTCGGCACGGCGATCGGCGTCGCGCTCGGCTGTCTGATCGCGTGGAGCATTCCGTGGCTCGTGCCGATGATCGAGCACCTGTTCGGCATCCAGTTTCTGCCGCCGTCGGTGTACTTCATCAGCGAGCTGCCGTCCGAACTCGTGGCCGGCGACGTGATCAGAATCGGCGTGATTGCATTTGTGCTGTCGTCGCTTGCGACGCTCTATCCGAGCTGGCGCGGTGCGAAGGTGCGCCCGGCGGAGGCGCTGCGCTATGAATGATCGTCCGAACCCACACGCCATGCTCAACTCCGGCAATACCACCGATCGTCATCCTTACGTACTCGAAGCGAACAGCATCTCGAAGGCATTCGTGCAAGGCGGCCTCAACGTGCCCGTGCTCAGCAATACGCGGCTGTCGGTGCGGCGCGGCGAGAAGCTCGCGATCGTCGGCGCGTCCGGTTCCGGCAAGAGCACGCTGCTGCACGTGCTAGGCGGCCTCGACGATCCGAGCGCCGGCGAAGTGTCGCTGCTCGGCAAGCCGTTCACGAAGCTGTCCGAGCGCGAGCGCAACGATCTGCGCAACCGCGCGCTTGGCTTCGTCTATCAGTTCCATCATCTGCTGCCGGAATTCAGCGCGCTCGACAACGTCGCCATGCCGCTGCGGATTCGCCGCATGACCACCGAAGCCGCGCGTCGCGAAGCGCTCGAGATGCTCGAGCGCGTCAACCTCGCGCATCGCGCCAGGCACCGGCCCGGCGAGCTGTCGGGCGGCGAGCGGCAGCGCGTGGCAATCGCGCGCGCGCTCGTCACGAAGCCCGCCTGCGTGCTCGCCGACGAGCCGACCGGGAACCTCGACAGCGGCACGGCCGACACGGTGTTCAATCTGATGCTCGAACTGTCGGGCACGCTCGAGACAAGCTTCGTGATCGTCACGCACGACCAGGATCTGGCCGCGCGTTGCGACCGGGTACTGCGTTTGCGCGAAGGCGTGCTGTACGAGGAGCCGCCGGTTCCGCTCTGAGCGCCGACGCAAACGCAAACGCAAACGCTCGCGAGGCTTTCCGCATGTGGATCGACACGCACTGCCATCTCGACGCTTCCGAATTCGACGCCGACCGCGATGCGGTCGCGTCCGCCGCGCGCGAGGCCGGGGTCGCGCGCATCGTGATTCCGGGCGTATCGCGCGCGTGGTGCGCACGAGTACGCGAGCTCGCTCATCGCATCGTCGGCGGCGCGTACGCGCTCGGCATTCATCCGCTCTTCACACCGCAGGCGCAGGAAGCCGATCTCGATGCGTTGCGGATGGAGATCGAGGCGAGCCTCGACGATCCGCGCTTTGTCGGCATCGGCGAGATCGGCCTCGACTATTTCGTGCCGGGCCTCGACAATGCGCGTCAGCAATTCTTCTACAACGAGCAGCTGAAGCTCGCGCATGAATTCGACTTGCCGGTGATCTGCCATGTGCGCAAGTCGCAGGACCAGGTGCTGAAAGGGCTGCGCCGGCAGCAGGTGCATCGCGGCATCGCGCATGCGTTCAACGGCAGCTTCCAGCAGGCGCAGGCCTTTATCGATCACGGCATGCATCTTGGCTTCGGCGGCAATCTGACGTTCGAGCGTGCGCTGCAAATCCGGCGTCTAGCCGCGCAATTGCCGCTCGATGCGATCGTCGTCGAGACCGATGCGCCCGATATTCCTCCTGCGTGGCTCTATCGGCAGCGCAATACGCCCGATCAGATTCCGGCGATCGGCGCGAGCCTCGCGCAACAGCGCAACATCGACGAACACGAGCTTGCACTATGCACAACGGCCAACGCGCATGCTGCGTTGCCGCGGCTCGCACTTTCCTCTGCATAATCGCTGGCGGTGATGCGCGGCGGGCGCCGGACGCCGGCGGCCGCGTATGCTGACGCGGCTTGTTTTCGCTTGCCCCACGCGCGATTCGATGGTGGCGGAGGGGGCATGCGGGCGGTGTGGTGCGGATTTGCATTGGGTGTCGTGTGGTTGCAGCGGCAGGCGGCGTTGCCGGAAAAATTCGGCGCGGCGGTGCTGGCGGTAACGGCATGCGGTGCGCTTGGTGTCGCGATCTGGGGGCTGCGTCGTCGCGGCAGCGCGTGCATGACGTGTCGGCGCGCGGCATGGTGCGCGATATGGCTCGCGGCGTTTTGCGCCGGCTTCGGGTACGCGGCGTGGCGCGCGCACGCGCGGCTCGCGTATGCGCTCCCCGTCGAATGGGAAGGCCGCGATATCGAAGTGCGCGGATATATCGAAGGGCTGCCGACGTCGCTGGCCGGCAGCGCGGGCAGTCGCGCACGCAACGCCGGCGGCAAGAACGGACGCAACGTCGAGGATGATCGCGAAGCCGCCGGTGCGCGCGATAAAGACGGCGGCAAGGCCGGCGACGAAGCGGCTAACAGTGCCGGCGAGGGCGCTGCCGATGGCGCCGGCAGCCGTGCCGGCAACATTGGCGACACAGGCTCGCGTTTCGTCTTCAACGTCGAGTCGACCGACACGCCGGTTCCAGACTTTCCGCGCAGGTTGCAGTTGTCGTGGATCGCTCAGGACGCGCCATTGCCTGAAGGCCTCGCGCCAGGCGCGCGCTGGCGTCTGTTCGTGCGCCTCAAGCGTGCGCATGGCAACGCGAACTTCGGCGTGCGCGACGCGGAGGCGACACTGTTCGCCCGTAACATCCGCGCAACGGGTTATGTGACGCGTCCTGCCGCCGCGCAGCGCCTGCCGGGAGACGCGCACGGTATCGGCATGACCGTGGACCGCTGGCGCGCCGCGCTGCGCGCGCGAATCGACGGCGTGCTTGCGGATGCGCCGCATCGGGGTATCGTGGTCGCGCTCGCGATCGGCGCGCAGGATGCGGTCAGCGCCGTGGACTGGCAACTGATGCGTGCGACCGGCACGAGTCACCTCGTCGCGATATCGGGGTTGCACATCGGCTTCGTCGCGGGGCTTGCCGCGTGGCTCGCCGGTGCGATCTGGCGGCGCTCGGGCTTTGTCGGCGCGCGCATCGGCATCGACTGGCCGCTCGTGTTGCCCGCGCAGAAGGTCGCCGTGCCGTGCGGCGCGTTGTTCGCCGCGTTTCACGCGGCGCTTGCCGGGTTCAATGTGCCGGCGCAGCGCGCGCTCTGGATGCTCGCGGTCGTCGCGCTTGCATTCGTCAGCGGCCGCACGGTCGCGCCATCGGTCGTGCTCGCGTGGGCGCTCGGGCTCGTCCTGCTGATCGACCCGTGGGCTGTGCTCGCGGCCGGCTTCTGGCTGTCTTTCTGCGCGGTGGCGGCGATCCTGTTTGCGATGTCGGGTCGCGCCGCGGTGCGCGCCGATGACAATAGACGGCCCAGGTACGGAAGCCTTGACGACGAAGACTGGCTCAACGCGGGCGCACCGCATGAGGATCGACGCCTTGGCGATACGCATGACCGGCTCACCCGCAGAGCGTTCCGCACGCGCTTGGTCAGCCTCGCGACCGCATTGCGTCTGCGGGCACGCACGCTAACGCATGCTTTCGTCGAGCGCACACGAAGCGGTGCGCACGTGCAGTTCGCAGTCACGGTCGCGCTCGCTCCGCTCACCGCATACTGGTTCGCGCAAATTCCGCTGATCGGCCCGCTTGCGAACGCCTTTGCGATTCCGTGGGTCAGCGTGCTCGTTACGCCGCTCGTGCTCGCGGGTGTCGCGTTGCCGGCACCGCTCGACGCATTCGCGTTCAGCGTCGCACACCGGCTACTCGACGTGTTGACCGCGGGCTTGCATCTCGTATCAGGGCCCGCGTGGGCGCTCTGGCGGCTGCCGCAGCCGGATGCGTGGGCGCTCGCGGCGGCGGCGGCCGGCGTCATCTGGTGTCTTGCGCCGCGCGGCTGGCCGATGCGCTGGGCTGCGCCGATTGCATGGCTGCCGTTGCTGATGCCGCCGTCTTCGGCGCCGCCGCACGGCACGTTCCGCTTGACTGCACTCGATATCGGTCAGGGCTCGGCGATCGTCGTCGAGACCGCGCATCACGCCTTGCTGTTCGACGCGGGGCCAGGGCCCGAGTCGACGCATGCGGGCGAACGCGTCGTCGTGCCGTATTTGCAGGCCGCTGGCCTACAGACGCTCGATACGCTCGTGATCAGCCACGCCGACTCCGATCATTCGGGCGGAGCGGCGGCCGTGCTCGACGGCGTCTCGGTGCGCCAGTTGCTGGCCGCGCTGCCGCCCGACCACGTGCTTTGGCAAAGCGCTCGTGCCGCGGGTGCGGGCACCGTGCCGTGCGCGGCAGGGCAGCGGTGGCAATGGGACGGCGTGGAGTTCGCGATGCTGTGGCCGGACGCGGGTCCGCTGCGCGGCAAAACGAATGCGCATTGCTGCGTGTTGCGCGTGAGTGCGAGCGCAAGCACAGGTCGCAATGCGGCGGGGCGTACCATCGACGCCGCCGCGCGCGCTGACGCCAACCTCGCCCGTGATATCGACGCTCATGCCGACGCGCGCCCGCGCGCCACCGCGTTGCTCACGGCCGACATCGAAGCGGCCGTCGAACGCACCTTGCTCGCCCGCGATCGCGATGCGCTACGTGCGCAAGTTCTGCTGGCGCCTCATCACGGCAGCAAGACTTCGTCGACCGAGCCTTTCCTCGACGCTATCGATCCGCTTATCGCGATATTTCAGGTAGGCTACCGCAACCGGTTCCATCACCCGCATCCGGGTGTCTTTGCCCGATATCTGGCACGGCATATCGAGTTGCCGCGCAGCGACGAAGATGGGGCGGTGCGCATCGAAGCGAGCGCCGATGCGCTCGGCAAACATCAACTCGTACTGACACTCGAACGGTATCGAGAGACGCACCGCCGATACTGGATGGATTAAATCGAAGCCGCGAGACGATACGGCACAACGCCGCAGAATACCGCGCGACAGAGCGTGCCCGATCGCACGCCCTGGATCCGGCGTGTTTACCGGCACATCGGCGCCCGCAAGCGAAGCACGCCTCATCACGAAAAACGGAGACAGCAGCGCTTGAAACAGGTCATCCACTTTTCGCACGCGAACGGTTTTCCGGCACCGATCTACCGCACGCTGTTCGCCGAACTCGGCGACGCATACGAACTGCGTTATATCGAACGCATCGGCCATGATCCGCGTTATCCGGTCACGCGCGACTGGCCGCATCTCGTCGAACAACTGCTCGACGACGTGGCACGCACGTACGAACAGCCGGTCTGGCTCGTTGGGCATTCGCTGGGCGGGTATCTGTCGCTGATGGCCGCGCTGAAAAAGCCACAGTGGGTGCGCGGCGTCGTGATGCTCGATTCGCCGGTCATCGCCGGCTGGCGCAGCGGCATGCTGCGCGTATCGCAGTGGACGGGACTCGACGAGCGCCTGTCGCCCGCGGCCGCGACGCGCACGCGCCGCACGCATTGGGCGGGCCGCGACGAGGCGTGGCGGCACTTCCATGCGAAGGCAGCCTTCGCGCGCTGGGACGAGCGCGTGCTGTCCGACTACGTCGACTTCGGCATCCCGCAGGTGGCGGCCGACGGCACGCGCGCGCTCGCGTTCGACCGCCGCACCGAGTACCTGATTTACCGGACGCTGCCGCACACGCTCGGCTCGCGCCTGGCACACGGCGCGCCGGTGCCGGTCGGCCTGATCGCCGGTACGCATTCGAAGGAGATTCGCCAGGTCGGGCTCGCGGCAACGCGGCGGGCGACACGCGGTCATCTCGAATGGATCGACGGCAGTCATCTGTTTCCGATGGAGAAACCGATCGAAACGGCGCGCGCGGTAGAACGGATGCTGCATGAACTCGAAGCGGGGGAATGGAATGCGAGCGTGTGATCTGGCGGCGCAGGAAGCGTTGCCGCGATCGTTTTTGCATGGGCTCGAAGTGAGCGCTAAAGCACTCGCTTGCACCGCTCGCCGCGCCCCGAATCGAGGTTTTATTGCTGGGTCGGGACCCTGCTTTCAGGTATAATCCGTTTTTCCCGCGAGCATCCAGCGATGACCAAATATGTTTTCGTCACCGGCGGCGTAGTGTCTTCCCTCGGCAAAGGTATTGCCGCCGCTTCCCTCGCCGCGATCCTCGAATCGCGCGGTCTCAAAGTCACCCTCCTCAAACTCGATCCCTATATCAACGTCGACCCAGGCACGATGAGCCCGTTTCAGCACGGCGAAGTGTTCGTGACGGAGGACGGAGCGGAGACGGATCTCGATCTCGGCCACTACGAGCGCTTCATCAGCACGAAGATGCGCAAGGCCAATAACTTCACCACCGGCCAGATCTACGAATCGGTGATCCGCAAGGAACGCCGCGGCGATTATCTCGGCAAGACCGTGCAGGTCATTCCGCACATCACGAACGAGATCCAGGCATTCATCGAACGCGGCGCCGCATCGGCAACCTGCGGTGAGCCCGATGTCGCGATCGTCGAAATCGGCGGCACGGTCGGCGACATCGAATCGCTGCCGTTCCTCGAGGCCGCGCGCCAGATGAGCCTGCGCCTCGGCCGCAACAGCGCGTGCTTCGTGCACCTCACGCTCGTGCCGTTCATCGCCACCGCGGGCGAACTGAAAACCAAGCCCACGCAGCACAGCGTGCAGAAGTTGCGCGAAATCGGTATCTATCCGAACGTGCTGCTGTGCCGCGCGGACCGCCGCATCCCCGACGACGAGCGCGCGAAAATTTCGATGTTCTCGAATGTGCCCGAAGACGCCGTGATTTCGGTGTGGGACGTCGACAGCATCTACAAGATCCCGCAGATGCTGAACGACCAGGGCCTCGACGGCATCATCTGCGACGAACTGAAGCTCACCGCGCAGCCGGCCGATCTGTCGATGTGGGCGCAGCTCGTCGACAAGCTCGAGCATCCGAAACACGAAGTGACGATCGGCATGGTCGGCAAGTACGTCGAGTTGACCGAGTCGTACAAGTCGCTGATCGAAGCATTGCGTCACGCGTCGATTCACACGTCGGCGAAGGTCAATATCGAATACATCGATTCCGAAGAGATCGAAGCGAACGGCGTCGACAGCCTCAAGCATCTCGACGCCGTGCTCGTGCCGGGCGGCTTCGGCCGGCGCGGCACCGAAGGCAAGATCGCCGCGATCCGTTACGCGCGCGAAGCGAAAGTGCCGTATCTCGGCATCTGCCTCGGCATGCAACTCGCAGTGATCGAATTCGCGCGCGACGTCGTCGGCCTCAAGGACGCGAACAGCACCGAGTTCGATGCGTCGACGCCGAACCGCGTCGTCGCGCTGATCACCGAGTGGTACGACCGCGAAGGCAAGGTCGAGAAGCGCACCGAGGAATCGGATCTCGGCGGCACGATGCGTCTCGGTTCGCAGCGCTGCCCGATCAAGCCCGGCACGATGGCCGCTGAAATTTATGGCAAGGACGTGAACGAGCGGCACCGTCACCGCTACGAAGTCAACAACCGCTTCGTGCCGCAACTCGAAGCGGGCGGCCTCATTATCAGCGCGCGTACGCCGAGCGAAGATCTGCCGGAAATGATGGAGTTGCCGCGCGATATGCATCCGTGGTTCGTCGGCGTGCAGTTCCACCCGGAATTCACGTCCACGCCGCGCGATGGGCATCCGCTTTTCAGGGCGTTCGTCGAAGCGGCGCGGCAGCACAGTGAGGCGCATCACCAGCAAGCCGGCGCGGAAGAGAAGAAAGAGGAAAAGGTATGAAGCTCGCCGACTTCGAGATCGGGCTTAATCAACCGTTTTTTCTGATTGCCGGCACCTGCGTCGTCGAATCCGAACAGATGACGATCGACACTGCGGGCAAGCTCAAGGAAATCTGCGCGAAGCTCAAGATTCCGTTCATCTACAAGTCTTCGTACGACAAGGCGAATCGCAGCAGCGGCAAGTCGTTTCGCGGTCTCGGTATGGACGAAGGCCTGCGTATCCTTTCCGAAGTGAAGCGCCAGCTCGGCGTGCCGGTGCTGACGGATGTGCACAGCATCGAAGAAATCGAACAGGTCGCAGCCGCGGTCGACGTGCTGCAAACGCCGGCGTTCCTGTGCCGGCAAACCGACTTCATCCATGCCTGCGCGCGTTCGGGCAAGCCCGTCAACATCAAGAAAGGGCAGTTCCTCGCGCCGCACGACATGAAGAACGTTATCGACAAGGCGCGCGACGCGGCTCGCGAAGCGGGGCTTTCGGAAGACCGCTTCATGGCGTGCGAGCGCGGCGTGTCGTTCGGCTATAACAACCTCGTGTCCGACATGCGCTCGCTTGCGATCATGCGCGAGACCGGCGCGCCGGTCGTGTTCGATGCGACGCACTCGGTGCAATTGCCGGGCGGTCAGGGCACGAGCTCGGGCGGCCAGCGTGAATTCGTGCCGGTGCTCGCGCGCGCGGCCGTCGCGACGGGGATCGCGGGGCTCTTTATGGAAACGCATCCGAATCCCGCGCAAGCGAAGTCCGATGGACCCAACGCGGTGCCGCTTCACCGCATGGCCGATCTGCTCGAGACGTTGATCACACTCGACCAGGCCGTGAAGCGCACGCCGTTCCTCGAACACGATTTCAACTGATGCCGCGCGCCGGGCGTCCCCGTATCCGGTCAGTCCCGATGCGGCGCATGCCGGTCGCGCACCCCCCGATGGCCGTCGAACCGCACGGCGCCGAAAAAGTCGCAAGACTGTGCGTGCGCCGCGGGTTTCGCCGTAACGAATCCACCGTAACTTCCTGAGGAAACCATGAGTGCTATCGTAGATATCATCGGTCGCGAGATTCTCGATTCGCGAGGCAACCCCACCGTCGAGTGCGACGTGCTGCTGGAGTCGGGCACGATGGGCCGTGCGGCGGTGCCGTCGGGCGCGTCGACCGGTTCGCGCGAAGCGATCGAACTGCGCGACGGCGAAACGGGCCGCTACAGCGGCAAGGGCGTGCTGAAGGCGGTCGAGCACATCAATACCGAGATCTCGGAGGCGATCATGGGCCTCGACGCGTCGGAGCAGGCGTTCCTCGACAAGACGCTGCTCGAGCTCGACGGCACCGATAACAAGTCGCGTCTGGGCGCCAACGCGTTGCTGGCGGTTTCGATGGCGGTCGCGAAGGCGGCGGCCGAAGAAGCCGGCCTGCCGCTCTATCGCTACTTCGGCGGCTCGGGCGCCATGCAACTGCCGGTGCCGATGATGAACATCGTCAACGGTGGCGCGCACGCGAACAACAGCCTCGACATCCAGGAATTCATGATCGTGCCGGTCAGCCAGCCGACGTTCCGCGAAGCGCTGCGTTGCGGCGCCGAGGTGTTCCACGCGCTGAAGAAAATCCTGTCCGATCGCGGCATGAGCACGGCCGTCGGCGACGAAGGCGGCTTCGCGCCGAACTTCGGCAGCAACGACGAGTGCCTGTCGACGATCCTGCAGGCCATCGAAAAGGCCGGCTACCGCGCCGGCGAAGACGTGCTGCTCGCGCTGGACTGCGCGGCGAGCGAGTTCTACCACGACGGCAAATACCAGCTGGCGGGCGAAGGCCTGCAACTGTCGTCGGCGGAATTCACCGACTACCTGGCGACGCTTGCCGATAAATTCCCGATCGTGTCGATCGAAGACGGCATGCACGAAAGCGACTGGGAAGGCTGGAAGCTCCTGACCGACAAGCTCGGCAAGAAAATCCAGCTCGTCGGCGACGATCTGTTCGTGACGAACACGCGCATCCTGAAGGAAGGCATCGAGAAGGGCATCGCGAATTCGATTCTGATCAAGATCAACCAGATCGGCACGCTGACCGAAACCTTTGCGGCGATCGAGATGGCCAAGCGCGCCGGCTACACGGCGGTGATCTCGCACCGTTCGGGCGAAACCGAAGATTCGACGATCGCCGATATCGCGGTCGGTTTGAACGCCGGACAGATCAAGACCGGCTCGCTGTCGCGCAGCGACCGTATCTCGAAGTACAACCAGCTGCTGCGTATCGAGGAAGACCTCGGCGATATCGCGAGCTACCCAGGCAAATCGGCGTTCTATAACCTGCGTTGATTCGCCTATTGTGCTTAGCGCTGATTCGATGTTAACTCGCAGCTGAGTGATTGACCCCGCCGCCCTGCGTTCAGCGCAGGGCGGCGCGTATTCAAGATCAAACCTTCATGCGCCTTGTTACTGTCGCTCTGGTTGTCCTGCTGGTGCTGATTCAGTTTCCGCTGTGGTGGGGGCACGGGGGCTGGCTCCGTGTTCACGAACTGCGCGAAGAGCTGGACCAGCAGTTGAAGAAAAACGCCGACGAAAAGGTTCGCAACGAGCGTATCGAAGGCGAAGTTCAGGACTTGCAGAACGGCACCGCCGCGGTCGAGGAGCGCGCCCGCTACGAGATGGGCATGGTCAAGGACAGCGAGGTGTTCGTGCAGTTCGTGTCGCCGAACGCGCCGCTGCCGGCATCGAATTCGTCGGCGGCCGCGACGTCGACGCGCGGACAGATGTCGGCCGCGCCGCTACGCGTCGTGCCGAATCCGGAGTCGCGGGCCAAGCCCGACAGGAAACACGGCGCGAAGAAGAGCGCCACCGAAGACGCGAAGAAGAAGGGTGCGGGCTAGTTGCCGGGTTCTCGCCGCGTTTTCGCTACCTTCTCGCTGCCTTCTTGCTGCCTTCTGCGCGATCGTTCACCAGCCCCATCCCCAGCCTGGGTAGCCGTAGCCGATTCCACCGCCCCAGCCATGTCCCCAACCGCCGCTCGAGTAGCTGCCGAAAACGGTGACCGGCGGCGGCGCGTAGTATCGCGACCACGCTTGCGCCGCGGCATCGGCCGCCATCGCCTGGTCCTGTTCCGCTAACACCTGTTTGTCGATCGCGTCATAGCGCGCGCGCTGTTCCGGCGTGAGCGGATGCGCGGTGGCTGTCGCTTCGAGCTGGTCGGCCGGCAGGCGGCTATAGATCGGCGACGGCCCCGGCGGGTCCATCATGCATCCGGCCAGCATCAACATCGCGCTACCGGCGGGAAGCAGTGTCGCGGCGCTTCGCATCCACATGCCTCGCATCTGCGCGCGTTGCGTTCGCACGGCTTGCCTCCGACCATCGAGTGACGAAAGCATGTTCATGTCGGCCTCCATCGGTGCTGGTCGGATACCTAAGTAAAAGCGCGCGGACGCCTGTCTGTCAATGCCGCTGATCCGCCGCCGGCGCGACGCCCTCGGACAGGCCGCTTGCAACGAACAGTTGCGCGACGTCGACGGGGTCGAACTCATAGCGCTGATTGCAGAACTCGCAGTGAATCTCGACGTGACCGCGTTCCTCGATCACGCTTTCGACTTCCTCGCGGCCCAGCATCTTCAGCATTCCACCGACCTTTTCGCGCGAGCACGTGCATTCGAAGCGCGTATTCGCCGGCTCGAAATGGTGCACGTTCTCCTGCCAGAAGAGGCGCCGGAACAGCGTGGCCGGCTCTTCGCTGAGCAGTTCGTCGTGCTTGAGCGTGCCGCCGAGCGTGCAGACGCGTTCCCACGTATCGGCGTCGAGCTCGCCCGGGTGCGGGACGATGCCGCCGTCGCCGGGCAGCTTCTGCAGCAGCATGCCGACCGCACGGTCGCTGTTCGCGGCCAGCCACAGCCGCGTATCGAGCTGTTCCGAATGATGCATGTAATGCTCGAGCACCTGCGCGATCGTCTCGAACGGGCCGTCGTCGCCCGACAGCGGCACGATGCCTTGATACGGTTGCTGGCCCGGTTGCTTGTTGTGCGGATCGAGCGTGATCACGCAGCGGCCGTGGCCGCTTGCGTTGATCAGTTCGGGCAGCGTCGACTCGTCGCTGATGTGCCGCGCCGCGTCCCCCGTGAATTGCGCGGAAAACTTCGCCGTCGCGCGCAGCGACAGGTTCGAATTGCACTGCACGACGAGCATCTTCACCGGACCGTCGCCGTAGATCTGCATGATCAGCGTGCCGTCGAACTTCAGATTGGCCGACAGCAGCGCGCACGCGGCCATCATCTCGCCGAGTATCGTGCGCACCGGCGCCGGGTAATCGCGGCGCGTCAGCACTTCCTGCCACGTATTACGCAGCGAGACGATTTCGCCGCGAACGGGCGCCGCGCTGAACATGAATTTTTGCAACTGGTCACTCACAACGTTCCCTCGATAATGTCGTGCAGCGGGCAACTGCCGGTCCGCGGACCGGCGCAGATTCACCCGATCCGCACGAGCTGCTCCTTGTAGAATTCGCGGCGCGTGATGTAGCCCTCTGCCGCGCGCCGCATATTGGCGATATCGGCCTCGGTCAGTTCGCGCACGACCTTCGCCGGCGCGCCGAGAATCAGCGAGTTGTCCGGAAACTGCTTGCCCTCGGTCACGACCGCGCCCGCGCCGACCAGACAGTTGCGGCCGATCACCGCTCCATTCAAGACAATGGCCTGAATGCCGATCAATGCGCCTTCGCGGATCGTGCAGCCGTGCAGCATCGCCTGATGGCCGACCGTCACGTTCGCTTCGATCGTCAGCGGGTAGCCGGGGTCGGTATGCAGTACCGCGTTCTCCTGAACGTTGCTGCCGGTACCGACGACGATCGGCTCGTTGTCCGCGCGCAGCGATGCGCCGAACCAGATGCTCGCATTCTCTTCGACGGTGACTTTGCCGATCAGCGTCGCGGTGTCCGCGACGAACACGCTTTCGTGAACGGTGGGGGCTGCATCGCCAAGCTTGTAGATTGCCACTGTTGCTCCCGGGTGATCTGGGTGGGCGTCGGCCGCTTCCGGCAACGGCGCGCACGGCGGTTGACCGCGGCGATATCATGCCGGAGGGTTGAAGCGGGTATTGTAAACGTTTGTGCACATTGTCCGCGCGACGGTTGGCGGTCGGCATCGGGTGCCATCTGGCGCTTTTCCGATGGCTCCGTCTGGCCGATCCGCGCGTGCCGGGTCGCCGCGCCCGATCCGTGAGCCTGGCTCCGTGCGATTGATCCGGCGAGCCTCGCCCCGTGCGTTTGTTGCTGTGCGCATGGTTCTGTGCGCGTAGTCCCGTGCGCTTAGGCCGGCGCGCTCGATCCGTGCCGTTCGATCCGTGCATTTGCCCCGCTATCGCAATGCGTCCTGCCGTTCCCGTTACCACCGATTCGACAAGCCGCATCCGCTGCGCGCGGTCGGAAGCACTCGACATCCTGCGTGAAGCCGATCCGGCCACGAAGGCACGGGCCGCGCGCACACTGCTTGCGCGCGTGGCCGACGGCACCGCGCACTGGGACGTGCAGCGCCGGTTCGAGGAGCCACCGGGTTTGCCCGGGCGGCCGGCGCGCCCGGAACTCGTCGAGCCGCGCAGGCTCGGGCGGCGCAGCATGCAGTCGGAAGAGGGGCGCGCAGTGCTGCTGCACGCGCTCGCACATATCGAATTCAACGCGATCAACCTCGCGCTCGACGCAGTCTGGCGTTTTGCGGGCATGCCGGCCGCGTTCTACGTCGACTGGCTGCAAGTCGCATCGGAAGAAGCGCACCACTTTTCGCTGTTGAGCGCGCGTCTGGCGGAATTGGGCCACGCCTACGGCGACTTTCCCGCACACGATGGGCTATGGGAGATGTGCGATCGCACGCGCGGCGACGTGCTCGCACGGATGGCGCTCGTGCCGCGTACGCTCGAGGCGCGTGGCCTTGATGCGTCGCCGCCGATCCGCGCACGGCTGCAGCAAGCGGGCGATCACGCGTCGGCAGCGATTCTCGATGTGATCCTGCGCGACGAGATCGGCCATGTGCTGGTCGGCAACCGCTGGTTCCGGTATCTGTGCGAGCTCGCCCAGCTCGATCCGCATCGGACGTATCTGCGGCTCGCCGACGAATATCGCGCGCCGAAGCTGCGCGGCCCGTTCAATTTCGACGCGCGCCGCGCCGCGGGTTTCGATGAGGCCGAGCTGGCTGCGCTGGCAGGGCTCGATGCGCCGCCGGCGATGCAGCCGGCGGGATCGGCGGAATCGACGGGGGCGACGGAACCCGCAGACGGAAACTGAACCGTCCCTCGATCACGATAAGCAGACGCAGGTCGCCTATCTCAATATAATCGAACGATCATTCTTTTTCTGCCAGGGTCGACGATGATCGAATCCCGTTCAGACTTCGTCTCCGTTCGCGGCGTGCGTTTGCACGTGCGCCGCTGGGGCCGCGCGGACGCACCGGCGCTCTTTATGCTGCACGGCTGGATGGACGTTGCCGCGTCGTTCCAGTTCGTTGTCGAAGCGCTGGTCGACAGTGTGGGCGACAAATGGCAGGTCATCGCGCCCGATGCGCGCGGTTTCGGCCTGTCGGACTGGCCCGTGGCGGCGAACGGCGGCGGCCACTACTGGTTTCACGAATACCTGGCGGACCTCGACGCCTTGCTCGACCACTATGCGCCGACCGGTGCGGTGAACCTCGTCGGCCACAGCATGGGCGCGAACGTGGTGTGTCTGTATGCGGGTGTGCGGCCCGAACGCGTGCGGCGCATCGTCGACCTCGAGGGCTTCGGTCTCGCGCCCGCACGTGCCGCGCAGGCGCCGCGGCGTCTGCGCGGTTGGCTCGACGACCTGCGCGAGCCGCCGCGGCTGCGCCGCTATGCGTCGCTCGACGACGTAGCGGCGCGCCTCGTCGCGAACAATCCGCGCCTCGAGCCTGATCGCGCACGCTTTCTCGCGCAGCACTGGTCGAAGCCGGACGGCGAGGGCGGTTACAGGTTGCTTGCCGATCCCGCGCACAAGATCCGCAGCCCGCAGCTGTACCGTCTCGACGAGGTGATGGCCGTGTGGGAGCAGGTCAGCGCGAAAGTGCTGCATGTCGAAGCGTTTGCCTCGCCGACGCTCGCGAGCATCGCCGGCGAGATTCCGCGCGACGAATTCAAGGCTCGTTTTCGCGCCTTTGCGGACTGGCGCGAAGTTATCGTCGACGATGCCGGCCATATGGTCCATCACGATCAACCCGAGCGGATCGCTGCGCTGGTCGATGCATTCTGCGCATGACTTTTTGCGCATAAAAAGCGATGTTCGACGCGTGCGCGCAGCGCGCTTCGGCGTGAGCTCGACAGTCCTTCGCCGCGTTCAGCGGGGCACGGCGCGACGTTCACAAATCCTCTGCGTCTGCTTAGTGCATTGCAGTAAAATGGTCGGACAAGCTTTTTAAGATAGTGATTTCACGAGAGTCATGAGCGCCGTTGTGAACGCCGATCTGCATTGCCATTCCACCATCTCCGATGGCGCATTCGCGCCTGTCGACGTGGCGCGCCGCGCGCATGAGCACGGTGTGACCCTCTGGGCGCTGACCGACCACGACGAGGTCGGCGGTCAGGTCGAAGCGCGCAGCACGGCGCAGGAACTGGGCATGGATTATCTGTGCGGCGTCGAGATTTCCGTGACGTGGGCGGCGCGCACCGTGCATATCGTCGGCCTCAATATCGATCCGGCGTGCGAGGCGCTCGTCGAGGGCCTCGAGCGCACGCGCAACGGCCGCCAGGCGCGCGCCGAGGCGATGAGCGAGCAACTGGACGCACTCGGTATTCCGGGCACGTACGAAGCCGCACTGAAGCTCGCGTCGAATGCGGACATGATTTCGCGTACGCACTTCGCGCGCTGTCTCGTCGAAAACGGGCATTGCAAGTCGACGCAGGACGCGTTCGATCGCTACCTCGCGGACGGCAAGCCCGGTTACGTCGCGCATCGCTGGTCTAAGCTCGCGGACGCGGTGAAGTGGATTCAGCTTGCCGGCGGCGAGGCGATCATCGCGCATCCAGGGCGTTACGACTACACGCCGCTCGAATTCGATGCGCTCTTCGGCGAATTCATCGATCTCGGCGGCAAGGCGATCGAAGTGGTCACGGGCAGCCATACGCCGGACCAGTACCGCGAATATGCGGACGTCGCGCGCCGCTTCGGTTTCGAGGCGTCGCGCGGCTCGGATTTCCACGCGGCCGGCGAGGGCCGCGTCGAGCTCGGCAGCCTGCCGCCGCTGCCGTCCGACCTGAAGCCGGTCTGGGAACGCTGGTTGTGACGCGCGCGCCGCATGGGCACGCACCGTGCGTGGATCCATCGGTACTTCCGCCCACCGAACCGCCGTCATCATGTCCCAATACTTCCGGATCCATCCTGACAATCCGCAACCGCGCCTCATCAAGCAGGCCGCGCAGATCGTCTGCGGCGGCGGTCTGGTCGCGCTGCCGACCGATTCGAGCTACGCGCTCGCGTGCCGGCTCGACGACAAGCAGGCGGCCGAGCGTCTGCGGCGCATCCGTGGGCTCGACGACAAGGCGCTGCTCGCATTGCTCGTGCGCGACCTGTCCGAGCTCGCGAGCTTCGCGATGGTCGACAACCGCCAGTATCGGCTCATCAAATCCGTGACCCCGGGCCCGTATGTGTTCGTGCTCGAGGCGACCAGGGAAGTGCCGCGGCGCCTGTCGCATCCGTCCCGCAAGACGATCGGGCTGCGCGTGCCCGATCACGCGATCACGCTCGCGTTACTCGAGGAGCTCGGCCAGCCGCTGCTCGGCACGACGCTGATCATGCCGGGCGAGACGCGGCCGCTCAACGATCCGGAAGAGATCCGCGCGCGCCTCGAAAAACAGGTCGACCTCGTGATAGACGGCGGCCCGTGTGCGTGCGAACCGTCGACGGTGATCGACCTGACGGGCGACGAGCCGGTGCTCGTGCGGGCCGGCCGCGGCAGTCTCGCGCCGTTCGGCCTCGAACAGCCGGCCTAGCGAACGGCCGACCTTTGCGTGACGACAGCGGCGACAACAACGAGGACCAACGGCAACGGGACCAACGGCAACGACCAACTGCGGCGACCACGGCGATATTTCGAACGTGATCACGCAAACCGGACAGACGCGGCGGGCCGCGTTGTTACAATAGCCGCGCTATGGAATCTTCCCTGATACAAACAATCGTCGTCTATGCGCTGCCGGTCGTGTTCGCGATCACGCTGCATGAGGCCGCCCACGGTTACGTTGCGCGCATGCTCGGCGACAACACCGCCTATGTGCTTGGCCGTGTTTCGTTTAACCCGATGCGTCATATCGATCCGCTCGGCACGATCGCGATCCCGCTGCTGCTGTATTTCGCGACGAGCGGCGCGTTCATGTTCGGCTACGCGAAGCCGGTGCCGGTCGCATTCGGCAATCTGCGCAATCCGCGCTGGGGCTCGCTGTGGGTCGCGCTTGCCGGACCGCTGTGCAATTTCATTCAGGCGCTCGTGTGGGGCGTATTCGGCGTCGCGCTCGCCGCGATGAATATCGAAGAACCATTTTTCACACGGATGGCATCGGCCGGCGTCGGCATCAATCTCGTGCTCGGCGTATTGAACCTGTTTCCGCTACCGCCGCTCGACGGCGGCCGCGTGCTGGCCGCGCTGTTGCCGCCGCGTCCGTCGATCGCGCTGTCGCGCATCGAGCCGTACGGCTTTTTCATCGTGATGGCGCTCGTGCTGACCGGCACGCTGACGAAATTCTGGCTGCGGCCGCTCGTCGGTCTCGGCTACGATGCCGTGACCGCCATCCTGACCCCTCTCGTCTCGCTTCTTTGATCAGACCATGTACCCAGACCGAATTTTCTCCGGCATGCGACCCACGGGCTCGCTGCATCTCGGCCACTACCACGGCGTACTGAAAAACTGGGTGCGGCTGCAGTCCGAGTACCCGTGTTTCTTCTGCGTCGTCGACTGGCACGCGCTGACGACGCACTATGAAACGCCCGAGGTGATCGAAAAGAACGTCTGGGAAGTGCTGATCGACTGGCTCGCTTCGGGCATCGACCCGGCGCAGGCCACGCTGTTTATCCAGAGCCGCGTGCCCGAGCATGCGGAACTGGCGCTGCTGCTTGGCATGAGCACGCCGCTCGGCTGGCTCGAACGCGTGCCGACGTACAAGGAGCAGATGGAGAAGCTGAAAGACAAGGACCTGTCCACTTACGGTTTCCTTGGCTATCCGGTGCTGATGGCGGCCGACATTCTGCTTTATCGCGGTTCGCTCGTGCCGGTCGGCGAAGACCAGGTGCCGCACGTCGAAATGACGCGCGAAATCGCGCGGCGCTTCAACTACCTGTACGGCCGCGAACCGGGCTTCGAGGAAAAGGCGCTGGAAGCCGCGAAGAAGCTCGGCGGCAAGCGCGCGAAGCTGTACCACGAGCTGCGCAATTCGTATCAGCGGGAAGGCGATGACGAAGCGCTCGAAAAAGCGCGCGCGATGCTGCAGGAGTCGCAGAGTCTTTCCATGAGCGATCGCGAGCGGCTGTTCGGCTACCTCGAAGGCTCGCGCAAGATCATTCTCGTCGAGCCGCAGGCGATGTTGACCGAGGCGTCGCGCATGCCTGGTCTCGATGGGCAGAAGATGTCGAAGTCGTACGGCAACACGATCGGCTTGCGTGAAGACGCCGAGACGATCACGAAGAAAGTGCGCACGATGCCGACCGATCCGGCGCGCGTGCGCCGCACCGACCCGGGCGATCCCGACAAGTGCCCGGTGTGGCAGCTGCATCAGGTCTATACCGATGAGGCGACGCACGAATGGGTGCAAAAGGGCTGCCGTTCGGCCGGCATCGGTTGCCTCGAGTGCAAGCAGCCCGTTATCGAAGGCATTCTGCGCGAGCAGCAGCCGATGCTCGAGCGCGCGCAGAAGTACATGGACGATCCGTCGCTGTTGCGTGCCATCGTCGCCGACGGTTGCGACAAGGCGCGCCGTTTCGCGACCGAGACGATGCGCGACGTGCGCGAAGCGATGGGGCTGTCGTACAACTGATGCGCGCGTGTTCCTCGCGGGCGGGGCTCGCATGAGCGGATCGAACGACGAAACTTCAGGCGCGGGGGCGTCGGGGGCGGCATCTGCGCCGACGCCGCACGGGCTCGGCGAGCCATCCCGCTGGGTGCGTCGCTGGACGCATCTGGTCGCGCCGGGCGGCGCGGTTCTCGACGTTGCGTCGGGCGCGGGGCGGCATGCGCGCTGGTTTGCCGCGCACGGGCATCCGGTGACCGCGATCGATCGCGACGTCGCCGCACTCGCGACGATGCGCGACGAACCCAATATCGCCACCGTTGCCGCTGACATCGAAAACGCTGCATGGCCGCTTGCCGCCGATGCGGCATTCGCGGCGGTCGTCGTGACGAATTATCTGCATCGGCCGCTTTTCCCGCAGCTGCTGCGCGCTTTGGCGCCAGGCGGCGTGCTGATCTACGAAACCTTCGCGCAGGGAAACGAGTCGGTCGGCAAGCCATCGAACCCCGCTTTCCTGCTCAAATCGGGCGAACTGCTCGACGCGGTGCGCGGACAGCTTCGCGTGATCGCGTTTCAGGACGGTTTCCTGGCCGGACCGCGGCCCGCGTTCATCCAGCGCATCTGCGCGGTCAAGGAAACGTGCGGGAAGCAGCGAGGCGATGCGGAAAGTGTTGCTTTTCCACCCGGATTGCTGGTTCCCCCGCGTTACGATTTGGCCGGTTAATCCGCTACAATTCCGCTTTATTCAGTAAATTCATCGAGTTCAATGGCATACGAGACCCAGGGCGGCGCCGGCAGCACGCACGGCGCGCGCAACGACAGTATTTGGATTCGCGGCAGCATTCCTGCCATCGTCACTCCCATGCACGAAGACGGCAGTCTCGATCTGCCGGCGTTCCGAAAACTGATCGACTGGCATATCGAAGAGGGCACGAGCGGTCTCGTCGTGGTTGGTACGAGCGGCGAGTCGGCCACGCTGTCGGTTGAAGAGCACATCCTGATGGTGAAGACCGCGGTCGAGCATGCGGCCGGCCGCATTCCGGTCATCGCCGGCGCGGGCGGCAATTCGACCGCCGAAGCGATCGAACTCTCCGCGCAGGCGAAGGAAGTCGGCGCCGATGCGACGCTGCAGGTCGTGCCGTACTACAACAAGCCGACGCAGGAAGGCATCTATCGCCATTTCGCGAAAATTGCGGAAACCGTCGAGCTGCCGGTGATCCTTTACAATGTGCCCGGCCGCACCGTTGCCGACATGTCTAACGAGACGATTCTGCGTCTTGCACAGGTGCCGGGCATCGTCGGCGTGAAGGAAGCGACGGGCAATATCGATCGCGCCGCACACCTGATCAAGGCGGCGCCGCGGCACTTCGGCATTTACAGCGGCGACGACCCGACTGCGATCGCGCTGATGCTGCTCGGCGGCCACGGCAATATTTCGGTCACGGCGAACGTCGCGCCGCGCGCGATGGCGCAGTTGTGCGCAGCGGCGCTCGCCGCCGATGCGAAAACAGCGCGGGAGATTCATCTGAAACTTCTGTCGCTGCATAAGAACCTTTTTATCGAGTCGAACCCGATTCCGGTGAAATGGGTACTGCAGCAAATGGGCCGCATGGAAGGCGGCATCCGTTTGCCTCTTACGCCGCTCGATGCGCGCTACCACGAGGCGGTGCGCACGGCGATGCGCGAAGCGGGACTGCCGGGCTAGAACGGACCGTATCGCAAGCCATGCCGCGCAATGCGCATGCTCGCGTGACCGGCCGCACCGGCGCTTTGTTTAACCATAACGATCACGCCTCGTTCGGGATCCGAACCTGGCACGCGTTCCAGCGTCACGAAGGACCACATGAAACGTTCCGCCCTCTACATCCACGCAACGCGCGCCATCGCGCTGGCGCTTGCGGTCTCCGCGCTTGCTGGTTGCGACACGCTGAACGACGTGCTCGCAACGGACAGGGTCAATTACAAGGACACGCCGACGGCGCCGCCGCTCGCCGTGCCGAACGATTTGACGGCCGCGCAGATCGACCAGCGCTATGAGGCGCCGCCGGTCGGCACCGCGCTTGGCGGCGCGCCGCAGCGCGCGAAGACCGAAGCCGGCAACCTGACCGAGGGTGTGCCGACCGCGCAGGATCCGCTCGGCATGCACATCGAGCGCGACGGCGATCGCCGCTGGCTCGTCGTCGACGGCCGCACGCCCGACCAGTTGTGGCCGCAACTGCAGGAGTTCTGGACCGAGAACGGCTTTTCGCTGAAAACGAACGCGCCGTCCACCGGCATCATGACCACGGACTGGGCCGAAAACCGCGCGAACATCCCCGACGACTGGTTCCGCCGCACGATCGGCCGCGTGATCGATTTCGCGTATTCGTCGGGCACGCGCGACAGCTTCCGCACGCTCGTTTCGCGCGACGCGACCGGCGCAACCGATATCTCGATCACGCACAGTTCGATGGAAGAAGTGCTGACGGGCATGGACAAGACGTCGTCGAAATGGGTCGAACGTCCGCGCGATCCCGCGCTCGAAGCGGCCTTCCTGTCGAAGTTGATGCAGAAGTTCGGCCTGACCGACGCGCAGTCGAAGCAACTGATCACCGACGCGCGCCCGGCGGCGGCGAGCGCCAAACTGGCCGGCGAAACCACGCTGGACCTGCCTGAATCATTCGACCGGGCGTGGCTGCGCGTCGGACTTGCGCTCGACCGCACCAACTTCACGGTCGACAATCGCGATCGCGAGAAGGGTATTTATTACGTTCGCTATGCCGACTCCTTGCAGGAAGTGAAGCGCGAGGGGCTCTTCGGCAAGCTCTTCACCAGTGATCCGAAGAAATCGAAAAGTCCCGAGTACCTCGTCAATGTCCGTCCGACCAGCGACACCATGACGCAGGTCGCCGTGGTCGACTCGAACGGGCAGATCGATACGTCGTCGGACGCGCAGCGCATCGTGTCGCTGCTGCATGCACAGCTGAACTAACGCGGCCGTGCGGTTCGCCAGTCTGGGAAGCGGCAGCGAAGGCAATGCACTGGTCGTCGAAGCCCAAAGCGGAACGACGACCACACGCGTGCTGCTCGATTGCGGTTTCTCGGCGAAAGAAGTCGAACGGCGGCTCGCGCGCATCGGTCTCGATGCTGCGCCGTTCGCCGCCATTCTCATCACCCACGAACACAGCGACCATATCGGCAGCGCGCTGACGCTCGCCCGTCGGTGGTCGGTTCCGTTGTATATGAGCTGGGGCACGGCCCGCGCGGTAGGCGCCGATGAAGCGGACGTCGATTTGCGCGTGCTGTGGGGCGACGAAGCGGTCGCGGTCGGCGATCTTGGCGTGCTGCCTTATACGGTGCCGCATGACGCCCGCGAACCGTTGCAATACGTGTTCTCGGACGGCGCGTCGCGGCTCGGCGTACTAACCGATGTCGGCACGTCGACGCCGCATATCAACGCGGTGCTAAGCGGCTGCGACGCGCTCGTGCTCGAATGCAACCACGACCTCGGCATGCTCGCGACGAGCCGTTATCCCGCGTCGCTGAAAGCGCGCATCGGCGGCAACCACGGTCATCTGAACAATGACGCAGCCGCTGCGATACTTGCTTCGCTCGACCGGTCGCGGTTGCGTCATCTGGTCGCGGCCCATTTGAGTCAGCAGAATAATCTGCCGGAACTGGCGCAGGCTGCAATGGCCGGCGTGATGAACGCCGCGGCAACGGACGTCGTGGTCGCGTCGCAGGACAGCGGTTTCGACTGGCTGACGCTTTAGTTTCGTTCTGATTGCGCGTCAGGGCGGTTCGACAAAAAATCCAGCGCTGAAAACAAAACGCCCGTGACGATATGTCACGGGCGTTTTTCCAACTGAAGCCGGCGAATGCTACAAGGACACGCTTGCGGCCGGCCTCGTTTTCATGAGGTCAGTTGCGGTTGCCGCCGAAGATGCCGAGCAGCGCAAGCAGATTGACGAACACGTTGTACAGGTCGAGGTAAATCGCGAGCGTTGCCGTGATGTAGTTCGTTTCACCGCCGTTCACGACGCGCTGCACGTCGAACAGCATATATGCCGAAAAAATCACGATGGCGAGCACCGAAATGGTGAGCATCAGCGCCGGCAGTTGCAGGAACAGATTCGCGACCATCGCGAGCAGCAGCACGATCACGCCGACGAAGAGCCACTTGCCGAGGCCGGAGAAATCGCGCTTGCTGACCGTGGCGACCGTCGCCATCGCGGCGAAGATCACACCGGTGCCACCGAACGCGAGCATGATCAGCGACGGGCCGTTCGAGAAGCCGAGAATGAAGCTCAGCAGACGCGACAGCATCAGGCCCATGAAGAACGTGAAGCCTAGCAGCACGAACACACCCACTGCGCTGTCTTTCGTCTTCTGGATCGCGAACATGAAGCCGAACGCGATCGCGAAGAACGCCAGCATGCTCATCGCGGGGCTGGTGGCGGCGAACAGGGAGAAGCCCGTGACGACGCCCACCCACGCGCCCAGCACCGTCGGCACCATCGACAGCGCGAGCAGCCAGTAGGTGTTGCGCAGTACGCGGTTGCGTGTTTCGGCCGAGGTGACGACGCCGCCGCGGCCAAAGTTATAGGGGGATTCGTTCATGGTTTCTCCTTGCGTAAGACGCAGTGTTACCCGGTGGTTGCACTATCTGTTCTACGGTGCCGGCGAGCGGATTTGCCGCCGGTCACTCGACCCACCCATCCTAAGATAAGCACGGCGCACAGGAGTTTCAATGCGCTTCGCGTCGATTGCAACCTCAAACGCGAGGCCTTTCCTTGGATTCTGTAAAGCGCGGCGGGTGTTCTGCTGCATTCTGCTTCGATTCTTTCAATGTGTAAGGGTTCAATCGCAATCATACACTGGAACATGCTACAATAGCGGATTCATTTGAATTTGTAACTTCTTAATTTTTTGGAGTTTTTATGGCGATCGAACGCACTCTGTCGATTATCAAGCCGGACGCTGTGGCCAAGAACGTGATTGGTCAGATCTACACGCGTTTCGAAAACGCGGGCCTGAAGATCGTTGCGTCGCGGATGGTGCAACTGTCGCGTGCCGACGCAGAGAAGTTCTATGCCGTGCACCGTGAGCGTCCTTTCTTCAAGGACCTCGTCGAATTCATGATTTCGGGCCCGGTCGTCGTGCAGGTGCTCGAAGGCGAAAACGCCATCCTGAAGAACCGCGAACTGATGGGCGCGACGGACCCGAAGAAGGCCGACAAGGGCACGATCCGTGCGGATTTCGCCGACAGCATCGACGCGAACGCAGTGCACGGTTCCGATGCCGCCGAAACGGCGCGCGTCGAAATCGCGTTTTTCTTCCCGGAAGTCAATGTCTACTCGCGCTAAGCCGCGATAGTGTAGGAATAATGCAGGAGCGGGCGCGAAAGGCAATGCGTTCATGTTGTTTGCTGGATGAACGCAGTCTCGCACTGAAATGGCAGGATTCGATATGACGAGCAGTCCCACCGTCAACCTTCTCGATCTCGACGCCGAAGGGCTCGTCGCATACTGCGGCAGCCTCGGCGAGAAGCCGTTTCGCGCCAAGCAATTGCAGCGCTGGATTCACCAGTACAACGCGGCGGACTTCGACGGCATGACCGATCTCGCGAAGTCGCTGCGCGAAAAGCTGAAGAGCCGCGCATCGATCACGATGCCCGGCATCGTCAGCGACCATGTTTCCGCCGACGGCACTCGAAAGTGGCTCATCGACGTCGGCAATAGCAATGCGGTCGAAACCGTATTCATTCCCGAGGAAGGGCGCGGTACGCTGTGCGTGTCGTCGCAGGCCGGATGCGCGGTCAACTGCCGTTTCTGCTCGACCGGCAAGCAGGGTTTCTCGCGCAATCTGAGTACCGGCGAGATCATCGGCCAGTTGCGCATGGCCGAATTCGCGCTGCGCGCGTCGCTCGGTGTCGCCGGTGGTCGTGCAACGGGCGGCGACGGCAAGGGCGAGCGTGTCGTCACGAACGTCGTGATGATGGGCATGGGCGAGCCGCTGCTGAACTACGACGCGGTCGTGCCGGCCATGCGGCTGATGCTCGACGATAACGCCTACGGCCTGTCGCGCCGGCGCGTCACGCTGTCCACGTCCGGCGTCGTGCCGATGATGGACCGGCTCGGCGCCGATCTGCCCGTCGCGCTCGCCGTGTCGCTGCACGCGCCCACCGACGATCTGCGCGACATGCTCGTGCCGCTCAACAAAAAGTATCCGCTGCGTGAACTGATGGCCGCGTGCGAGCGGTATCTGAAAGTCGCGCCGCGAGACTTCATTACTTTCGAATATTGCATGCTGGACGGCGTGAACGATAGCGAAGCGCAGGCGCGCGAACTGCTCGCAGTGACGCGCAACGTTCCGTGCAAATTCAATCTGATTCCGTTTAATCCGTTCCCGGAGTCCGGGCTTGTCCGCTCGAAACAGGAGCAGATCAAACGGTTCGCGCACGTGCTGATCGACGCAGGGGTCGTCACGACAGTGCGCAAAACGCGAGGCGACGACATCGATGCCGCCTGCGGCCAGCTGGCTGGTGCGATCAAGGATCGCACGCGGCTTGCTGAACGTACGGGGAAGGCGGCGAAAGTAATCGAGGTTCGCGCAGTGTAGCCGCGCCGGGCCGGGCGCAGCGCCGGTTCGGGCGCGCGAGCGGCGCATGGAAAAGCTGCACATAGGGTCGCACATTTTGTTATAAACGGTCTGCGATTGCGGCTCGAGCCTCCGGCACGGGCGGATCGCACAAGAAGAATCGACGCGAAAGGATTTGGGATGAGTGAGCCGCAGCACCCGCAACCGCACGACACCGATAGACATGCCGGGCGTCCGGCGCCGGTCGCCGCACCTGCTGCGCTGCAGCCGGCCGCGCAGGCGGGTAACGAGTCGCTTGCATCGGTGGGGGCGCGTCTTGCTCAGTTGCGCGAATCGAAAGGTTGGTCCATCGAAGATGTGTCCGCGCGCCTGAAAGTATCCGTCACCAAATTGCGCGCGCTCGAGGCAGGCGATTTGAGCCATTTGCCCGATACGACCTTCGCGCTCGGGGTCGTGCGTAGCTACGCGAAAATGCTCGGCGCCGATCCGGCACCTTACACGCAGGCGCTGCGCCGCGAACGCGGCGTGCCGGCGCCGGATCTGACGATGCCGGCATCGGCGGGTGCCGACTTGCCGCGCGGCAAGGTCTCTCTGTCACTTGGCAGCAACGCGCCGCGGCGCCGTTCGTGGCTGTGGGGCGTCGCGGCGGTCGTCGTCGCGCTGATTGCGCTGGCGATGTGGCACACGAACGGCGGGGACTCGAGCGCATGGCTCGCGCGCCTGAAGGCGACGGCTAGCGGCGCCGGCTCGACGAGCGCGGCGAGCGGTGCGGCGGCCAATGTGGCGCAGGGTTCCACGACGGCGCAGCCGGCCGATAACGCCGAAGCATCGGACGCGCAGACGGCAGTCGTTGCGCAATCGGCGTCGCAGTCCGAGGCACAGCAGACGCAGCCGGCCGCGGCTGCGCCGAACGTCGCGGCGAATTCGGCGAATCCGGCTGCGGCGACCGCCAACGCGGCCGTGCAGGCTAGCGCGGCGACGGGCACCGGGGCAGCTGCGAACTCGGCATCGGCGAGCACGGCGCAGGCCGCCCTTGCGGGTGGATCGACGGTCGCAATCAAGGTGACGCAAGACAGCTGGTTCAGCATCCGTCAGAAGGACGGCAAGGAAGTGTTCTCGGGCCTCGTGCACGCGGGCGACAGCAAGGAAGTGAGCGGTGAGCCGCCGTTCAGGGTGACGGTCGGCAACAAGGCCGGCCTCGATTCGATGACGCTCGACGGTCAGCCCGTCGATCCGGCCAAATATGCATCGGCGAAGGGGAATGTGGCACGCTTCGCATTGCCCTGATGACGCGGCGCGGCGGACGGTGTGTCCGCCGTGCTTCGCTTGCGCCGCTCATCGCAACACGCAGGTGGCAGCGAATGGGTGAAGGAATCGGTGAAGCGAACCGGCGCCGCGCTTGCGGACCAATGCGTACGGCATGGTTATATGGCACGAGCGCGACATGAGCACGCGACCCACGCGAGTCACCGAGGGCCGCACTGCTCAAAAGATGGTTCATAGCGGGTTCCAACAGCAGATTTCAATAGCCGGCTCGCTGCAGAAGGCTTCAGCGCCAGACTGCGGCAAATTGCGGTAGCAGAGCCGGCTTCAAAGACATACTTCAAGGCGCAGCCTTCAATGGCGGGTTTATCGATGCACTCCGATCCCATGCAATCCACCACCAGTCAAATTTGTTCGTCCGAGCCGATTTTCGGCGGCCACGCGCCGCGCCGCGCATCGAACGCGGTCGACGTCCGTTGGGGCGGCAACCTCGTCACGATCGGCGGCGACGCGCCCGTGCGCGTGCAGTCGATGACCAACACCGATACGGCAGACGCGATCGGCACCGCGATCCAGATCAAGGAGCTTGCGCAGGCAGGCTCGGAACTCGTGCGCATCACGGTGAACACGGCGGAAGCCGCGGCAGCGGTGCCGGCCATCCGCGAGCAGCTGGACCGCATGGGCGTCTCGGTGCCGCTCGTCGGCGACTTCCACTACAACGGTCACCTGTTGCTGCGCGACCACCCGGCATGCGCCGAATCGCTGTCGAAGTACCGCATCAACCCGGGCAACGTCGGCCAGGGCGCCAAGCGCGATACGCAATTCGCCCAGATGATCGAGGCGGCCATCAAATACGACAAGCCTGTGCGCATCGGCGTGAACTGGGGCAGTCTCGACCAGGATCTGCTCGCGAAGATGATGGATGAAAACGCGGCGCGCGCGGAACCGTGGGAAGCGCAAAGCGTGATGTACGAGGCGCTGATCCAGTCGGCGATCGGCTCGGCCGAGCGCGCGGTCGAACTCGGGCTCGCGCGCAACAAGATCATCCTGTCGTGCAAGGTGAGCGGCGTGCAGGACCTGATCGCCGTCTATCGCGAGCTTGCGCGCCGTTGCCAGTTCGCGCTGCACCTTGGGCTGACCGAAGCCGGCATGGGGTCGAAGGGGATCGTCGCGTCGACGGCGGCGCTCTCCGTGCTGCTGCAGCAGGGTATCGGCGACACGATCCGCATTTCGCTGACGCCCGAACCGGGCGCATCGCGTACCGGTGAAGTCGTCGTCGGCCAGGAAATCCTGCAGACGATGGGCCTGCGCTCGTTCACGCCGATGGTGATCGCGTGCCCCGGTTGCGGCCGCACGACGAGCACGCTGTTCCAGGAGCTCGCCTCGCAAATTCAGACGTATCTGCGTCAGCAAATGCCCGTGTGGCGCGATCAGTACCCGGGCGTCGAAAAGATGCACGTCGCGGTGATGGGCTGCATCGTCAACGGGCCGGGGGAATCGAAGCAGGCGAATATCGGCATCAGCCTGCCCGGTTCGGGCGAGAACCCGGCTGCGCCGGTGTTTATCGACGGCGAAAAGGTGAAGACGCTGCGCGGCGAGCGCATCGCCGAAGAGTTCCAGCAAATCGTGAGCGACTACGTCGAGCGCCGCTACGGCCGCGCCGAAGCGCTCAGCTAAATATCCGCAATCGAAATTCAGATGACTGAACAGAAGAAAAAGCTCGAAAAGCTGTCCGGCGTGAAGGGCATGAACGATGTGCTGCCGCAGGACGCCCAGCTGTGGGAATTTTTCGAATCGACCGTCAAGTCGATGCTCCGTTCTTACGGATACCAGAATATTCGTACGCCGATCGTCGAGCATACGCAGTTGTTCACGCGCGGTATCGGCGAGGTGACCGATATCGTCGAGAAGGAAATGTACAGCTTCACCGACGCGCTGAACGGCGAGAATCTGACGCTGCGCCCTGAAAACACGGCGGCGGTCGTGCGTTCGGCGATCGAGCACAACCTGCTGTACGACGGGCCGAAACGCCTGTGGTACGTCGGGCCGATGTTCCGTCACGAGCGGCCGCAGCGCGGGCGCTATCGTCAGTTTCACCAGGTCGGTGTCGAGGCGCTCGGCTTTGCGGGCCCGGACGCGGACGCGGAAATCATCCTGATGTGCCAGCGTCTGTGGGATGACCTCGGTCTGACCGGCATCAAGCTCGAAATCAATTCGCTCGGTCTTGCGCAGGAGCGTGCGGCGCACCGCGTCGAGCTCATTGCGTACCTCGAACAGCACCAGGACGTGCTCGACGAAGACGCAAAGCGCCGTCTCTACACGAACCCGCTGCGCGTGCTGGACACGAAGAACCCGGCGCTGCAGGACATCGCACGCAATGCGCCGAAGCTGATCGACTTCCTCGGCGCCGAATCGCTTGCGCACTTCGAAGGTCTGCAGCGCATCCTGAAGGCGAACAACATCCCGTTCACGATCAATCCGCGGCTCGTGCGCGGTCTCGATTATTACAATCTGACCGTGTTCGAATGGATTACCGACAAGCTTGGCGCGCAAGGCACGGTTGCCGCCGGCGGCCGTTACGATCCGCTGATCGAGCAGCTCGGCGGCAAGCCGACGGCGGCGTGCGGCTGGGCGATGGGCGTGGAGCGCATTCTCGAATTGCTGAAGGAAGAGCAACTGGTGCCGGAGGACGAGGGCTGCGACGTCTACGTGGTGCATCAGGGCGACGCCGCGCGCGACCAGGCGTTTATCATCGCCGAGCGGCTGCGCGACACGGGGCTCGACGTGATCCTGCACTGCAGTGCGGACGGCGCGCCGTCCAGCTTCAAATCGCAGATGAAGCGCGCCGACGCGAGCGGTGCGGCCTACGCGGTCATTCTCGGCGACGACGAAATTGCAAACGGCACGGTCGGCGTGAAGCCGCTGCGCGAGGTCGGCGCGGCCGCCGCAAAAAGCGAACAGCAGACGGTCCCGGCGGAAGACTTGACCGAATTTCTAATCAATGCGATGGTTGCGTCCTCTGACGACGACGCCGACTGATTTCAGCGTTTTTCGCCGCTTTTCGCGCGCAAAACAGTTGAAAACATTTGAAAACGGATAAAGCATCAATAGGGAAGGAATCGCTTCGCGATGAGTTACCACGACGAACAGGAAACATTAGAAAGCGTGAAGGCATGGTGGGAGCGTTGGGGTAACGCGACCACGTGGGTTCTGCTGGTGGCGGTCGTCGCGGCAGCGGCCTGGAACGGCTGGAACTACTGGCAGCGCCATCAGGCTGGTGAAGCGGCGGTGCTGTACGACCGGCTGCAGCAGGCGACCGCGGCTGGCGACAAGGTCGACAAGGCAACCGTCACGCGCATCGCCACCGATATGGAAGACAAGTTCAGCGGCACCGCTTATGCTCAGATGTCCGCGCTTGCCGCAGCCAAGGCGCTGTATCAGGCCGGCGACGAGCCCGGCGCGAAGGCGCAGCTGCAGTGGGCGGCGGATCATGCGAAAGATCCCGAATTCAAGCAGATCGCGAAGTTGCGGCTCGCTTCGCTGCTGCTCGACGAAAAGTCGTACGACGCGGGGCTCGCGCTGCTCGAGCAACCGGAATCGGACGCTTTCAAAGGTGTTGTAGCCGACAGCCGCGGCGACCTGCTTGCCGCGCAAGGCAAGCGCGACGACGCACGCGCGGCCTACAAGGTCGCGCTCGATGCGCTGCCGAAAAACGATACTTCGACGCGTCAGCTGATTCAGTTCAAGCTCGACGCGCTGGGCGGTTAACGTCATCGGCTGCCGATGCATCTGCGCCGCGTCCCGCCTTCACTTCAATGAATAAACCAGACATGCTTCGTTCACCGATGAATCTGCTGAAACGTTACGCCGTGCCCGTCGCCTGCACGCTCGCGGTGCTCACGATGGCCGCGTGCTCGTCGTCGAAAGACGAGCGCCGCGTGCCGACGCCGCTGACCGAATTCAAGCCCCAGCTCGACGTGCAGCAGACGTGGAAGGCGAGCGTCGGCAAGGCGGGCCGCTATATGTTCGCGCCGGTCGCGGTCGGCGACGCCGTCTATGCGGCGGGCGCAAACGGCTCGGTCGCGAAGATCGATGCAAAGACCGGCAACGATATCTGGCGCGTGAAACTGAAGGACGATCTGTCTGCAGGCGTCGGCACCGACGGCAATCTGACGGCGGTCGGCGGGCTGAAGGGTGCGGTGGACGTGCTCGGGCCCGACGGCAAGCTGCTGTGGAGAGGCTCGGTGCAGGGCGAAATCCTGTCGCCGCCGCTTGTCGGCAACGGTCTCGTGATCGTGCGCACGATCGATGGGCAGATCATCGCGTTCAACGGGCAGACGGGCGAACAGCGCTGGGTGTTCCGCAACCGCGCCGTGCCGCTGAACCTGCGCGTGACCGCCGGCATGACGTTCGCCGGCGACGCGGCGGTGCTCGCCGGCTTCCCGGGCGGCCAGTTCGCGGCGATCAATCTGCAGAACGGCGATGCATACTGGCAAACGCCGGTCTCGTATCCGAAGGGCGTGACCGAAGTCGAGCGCATCAACGACGTGACCGGGCCGCCGACGCTCGTCGGCGCCGAAACCTGCGCGGTGACATTCCAGGGCCAACTCGGCTGCTTCGATGCGAACTCGGGCCGCGCGCTGTGGGAAAAGCCGTTTTCGAGCACGAGCGGTATTGCGCAGGACGAGCAGGTGGTCGTCGGCGGCGATGACTGGTCGATCGTGACCGCGTTCGATGCGACGACCGGCAAGCAGTTGTGGCGCAACGAACAATTGAAGAGCCGCGACGTCAGCGTGCCTACGCTGCTCGGCCACGCGGCGGTGGTCGGCGACTACAAGGGTTTCGTGCATTTCCTGTCGCGCGATGACGGCTCCTTCGTTGCGCGCATGAAAACCGATGGCAGCGAAATCACCGCGGCGCCGGTGCTGGCAGGCGATACGCTCGTCGTGCAGACGCACGACGGCGATCTGTATGGGTTCCGGCCGCGCTAAGCACGTGGTGGTGGCGGTGGCGGCGCAATCAGCGGGCTGCCGTCGCCGAGCGCACCGTCTTGCGCCGTGGCACGGATGTCATCCGAGCGATATGACGGCGGGGAAGCGGCGCAACCCGGTCTACCGCCAGAAGGCGTCAAGGGTGCGGTAGCCGGCCGTGCGGCTGAACCGAGCGGCTTAACCGAGAGGCTTAACCGAGCGGTGTTGAACGACTGTCAGCATCGCCACGCCGGGCGCCGGCTCGTCTCTGGCTCGATCAGGTGCAGGTGCGCATGTCCTCCCGGCGACATGCGCGCACTGTGCGCGCCAACGCACCACGTCTTCGCCAGCGTGTGTTGCACCGGCGCGAGCGGCACCCGTGGCCCTGTACGCCCACGCCGTCCCCGCATCCGGAGCGAGCCGAATTCGTGCTAATTTGCGACAAATGAAATAGCGGCGACTGAATGCCGCCCAATCGTTGCGCGGACCGCGCAAAGCCGCGATCCCGCGGGCCTGATCGGCCGCGTCGCCACACTGGCGCTGAACGACCGTAATCGGCAAGCCCGCGCCTCACAGTGAACAACATCAGATGAAACCCGTTATTGCCCTCGTCGGGCGCCCCAATGTGGGGAAATCCACGCTTTTCAACCGTCTCACGCGCTCGCGCGACGCGCTCGTCGCGGACCTGCCCGGGCTCACGCGCGACCGCCACTACGGCGAAGGGCGCGTCGCCGGCGAGCGGCCGTATCTCGTCGTCGACACGGGCGGTTTCGAGCCGGTCGCGAAAGAGGGCATCCTTTACCAGATGGCGCGCCAGACGCGCCAGGCGGTCGAGGAATCGGACATCATCGTGTTCATCGTCGACGGCCGCAACGGCCTTGCGCCGCAGGACAAATCGATTGCCGACTATCTGCGCAAGACGGGCCGGCCGGTCTTCCTCGTGATCAACAAGGCCGAAGGGATGAAGTACAGCATGGTCGCCGCCGATTTTTACGAACTCGGTCTCGGCGACCCGCGCGCGATTTCGGCCGCGCACGGCGACGGCGTCGCCGAAATGATCGGCGAAGCGCTCGACGTCGCTTATGCGGACCAACCGGAAGAATCCGAAGAAGAAAAAGCGCAGCACGGCGTGAAGATTGCGATTGTCGGGCGCCCGAACGTCGGCAAGTCGACGCTCGTCAACACGCTGATCGGCGAGGAGCGCGTGATCGCGTTCGATATGCCCGGCACGACGCGCGACTCGATCTACGTCGACTTCGAACGTAAGGGGAAAAAGTACACGCTGATCGACACGGCGGGCTTGCGCCGCCGCGGCAAGGTGTTCGAGGCGATCGAAAAATTTTCGGTCGTGAAGACGCTGCAGTCGATCTCCGATGCGAACGTCGTCATCCTGCTGCTCGATGCGCAGCAGGATATTTCGGATCAGGACGCGCATATCGCCGGCTTTGTCGTCGAGCAGGGGCGCGCGCTCGTGGTCGGCGTGAACAAATGGGACGGGCTCGATGCGCACGTGCGTGAGCGCACAAAAGCCGACTTGCAGCGCAAGCTAAAATTTCTCGACTTCGCGAAGTTCCATTTCATTTCAGCTGCGGAAAAGACCGGCATTGGCCCGTTGATGCGCTCGGTCGATGCCGCATATGCAGCCGCGATGGCGAAGCTGCCGACGCCGAAGCTCACGCGCGCGCTGATCGACGCCGTCGAATTCCAGCAGCCGCGCCGCAAGGGGCGGGTGCGTCCGAAGCTGCGCTACGCGCACCAGGGAGGACAAAACCCGCCGATCATCGTCATTCACGGCAATGCGCTCGATGCAGTGACGGACACCTATAAGCGCTACCTCGAAAACCGCTTCAGGGAAACTTTCGCGCTGACTGGGACTCCATTGCGAATAGAGTTCCGATCGTCGACGAACCCTTATGCGGACAAAGGCTGAGAGCCCCGTGCACGTTGGGTTTGGCAGCTTTGCCCTGAATTGCCGGGCAAAGCGCGCATAAAGGAAAATCGGCTATAGTGTAGCGATTGACGGCGGATTTCTTTTTCTTCGTCGTCAATTAAGTCAACCTGCAAAAAAACACGGAGTTTGCTATGAGCAACAAAGGGCAATTGTTACAAGACCCGTTTTTGAACGCGCTGCGTAAAGAGCACGTGCCGGTCTCGATCTATCTGGTGAACGGCATCAAGCTTCAAGGGAACATCGAATCGTTCGACCAGTACGTTGTGTTGCTCCGTAACACGGTTACCCAGATGGTTTACAAGCACGCTATCTCGACGGTCGTGCCCGCGCGTCCGGTGAATTTCCACCCGGATTCCGAATCGTCCTAAACCTCGTCGCGGCCGGTCGACGCATGCCGCCTGACGGCGTTGCGCACCGGCCGCTTCAACAGCGCCCTCTGCGGCCGCTTCCACTTTGACACCCGCCAATTTGACCAACGCAGCACTCGTCGGCATCGATTTCGGCAAGATCGACTTCGTCGCCAGCCTCGAAGAACTCAGCCTGCTCGCACAAAGCGCGGGCGCCCATCCCGCCTTCACGCTGACGGGCCGCCGTTCAAGTCCGGATGCCGCGCTTTTCGTCGGCAGCGGCAAGGCGGAAGAATTGCGCGTCGCATGCGAGGCGAACGGCATCGATCTCGTCATCTTCAATCACGCGCTGTCGCCGGCGCAGCAGCGCAATCTGGAGCGCTTGCTTAACAGGCGAGTCGTCGATCGCACGAGCCTGATTCTCGACATCTTCGCGCAGCGGGCCCGCAGCCACGAAGGCAAGCTGCAGGTCGAGCTCGCGCAACTGCAATATCTGTCGACGCGCCTCGTGCGCGCGTGGACTCACCTCGAGCGTCAGAAGGGCGGTATCGGCCTGCGCGGCCCCGGCGAGTCCCAGCTCGAAACCGACCGTCGCCTGATCGGCGATCGCATCAAGATGCTGAAGTCGCGCCTCGAGCGTTTGCGGCGCCAGCACGGCACGCAGCGCCGTGCGCGCGCGCGCAATCGTACGATGTCGGTGTCGCTCGTCGGCTATACGAACGCGGGCAAGTCGACCCTTTTCAACGCGCTGACGAAAGCACAGGCCTACGCGGCAGACCAGCTGTTCGCGACCCTCGACACCACTTCGCGGCGCGTGTATCTCGGCGGCGAGGTCGGACAGGTCGTCGTATCCGACACGGTCGGCTTCATTCGTGAGTTGCCGCACCAACTGGTGGCCGCGTTCCGTGCGACGCTCGAAGAAACGATTCACGCCGATCTGTTGCTGCATGTGGTCGATGCGTCGAGCGCCGTGCGCCTCGACCAGATCGATCAGGTGAACGAGGTGCTTGCCGGCATCGGTGCGGACACGATCCGGCAGGTGCTGGTGTTCAACAAGATCGACGCGGTGCCTGAACTCGCGGCCCGCGGCGAGGCGGTCGAGCGGGATGAGTATGGTAATATTTCGCGCGTCTTTTTGAGCGCGCGCACGGGGCAGGGGCTCGACGCATTGCGCGCTGCCATCGCCGAAATCGCCACTGCTGAACATCTTTCTGGTGCTGACGTCTGGGCGCAAGATGAAGGGATGCAACACCACGGGATGCAAGACGAAGGAGTGCCGGACGAACGGGCGCCCGACCAGCGTCCCCGGCCTGAAGCATTGCACGTCGATCGCCACGAAGACCACGAAGAATTTCACGAAGAGCACGAAGACCATCGCGCGCACCGTGGGGTCACCGAGCACGGACATTGATGTCGCGCCCGTTGACCGCCGGACGGACTCGCGCTGTGACCCCGCAGTGAACCATAAGCGGGCTCGACGCGTTGAGCTGCGACGGACTTCCCGCATGAGATTGGCCTTTTTCAGAATTGCATCGACCCGCTGTCTACTCTGGTGAACGAACACAGGTGAACCAATACAACCCACGGAGTACCTGGCTGCGTCTGCGCGCCATGATGTCGCTGAACGACCCGCGCTGGGGCCGGGGAGACGGCAACGGCAATGGCGGCAATGGCGACCGGCAACGTTCGAACGATTCGAAGCGCCCGCAGAACGGCAAAGGCGGTGATGGCCCGCCGGACCTCGACGAAATGTGGCGCGATTTCAACCGGCGCCTGTCGCGCTTCTTCGGCCGCAAGGGCGGCGGCGACCGCCGTCCCGACAACGGCCGCAGCGCGCGCATCGGCGTGGGCATCGTCATCGGCGTGCTGATCGCCATCTATCTCGGCAGCGGCGTGTTCGTCGTCCAGGAAGGGCAGGCGGGCGTCGTGCTGCAATTCGGCAAGTATCGCGGCACGGTCGAACAGGGCGTGCACTGGCGCTTGCCGTATCCGTTCGAGTCGAGCGAAATCGTCAACGTCGGGCAGATCCATTCGGTCGAAGTCGGCCGCAGCAATGTGGTGCGGCTAGCGAACGTGAAGGACGCATCGATGCTCACGCACGACGCCGATATCGTCGACGTGCGCTTTGCCGTGCAGTTCCAGATTCGCAAGCCGGTCGACTATCTGTTTCGCAGCGTCGACCCGGAACAGAGCGTCGCGCAGGCCGCGCAGGCCGCGATTCGCCAGATCGTCGGTTCGCGCAGCACGAGCGATGTGCTTTATCAGGACCGCGAAGCCATCCGTCAACAACTGACCGACGCGATCCAGCATTCGCTCGACGAATTCAAAACCGGTCTCGCCGTGACCGGCGTGACGATCCAGAGCGCACAGGTGCCCGAGCAAGTGCAACCGGCCTTCGAAGACGAAGCGAAGGCGCGTCAGGACCGCGAGCGCGCCAGGCGCGATGCGCAGGCTTACGCAAACGACCTGCTGCCGCGTGCCGAGGCGCAAGCCGCGAATCTTATCGACGAGGCGAAGAGCTACAGCGATCGCGTCGTCGCGCAGGCGCAAGGCGATGCGGAACGCTTCAAGGAAGTCTATGCACAGTACTCGAAGGCGCCCGCGGTGATTCGCGAACGGATGTATCTCGACACGATGCAGTACATCTACTCGAACACGACGAAGGTGTTCGTCGACAGCAAGGCCGGCAATAACGTGCTGTATCTGCCGCTCGACAAGCTCGTCGCCGACAACCAGCGCGCCGCGGCGGCTGCGAATGCGGCCTCGGCAGGCGGTGCGGGTTCGACGGCGCAGGCAGCAGGCGCACCGGGCGCGCAAACGTCGCCGGGTACGGTCATCGTGACCCCGCCGACCCCGCAAGCGGTCCCGCAATTTCAGGGGCAACAGGCAGATCAGCAAGCGGGCCAGCAAGCAGGTCAACAGGCAGGTCAACAGACGCCGCAAGCCGCATCGGGCGCGGCGTCCGCGACACCGGCAAGCCAGCCCGCCGGCGCCAGCGACCCGCTGCGTTCGCGCGATGCGTTCCGCAGCCGCGGCCGCGAAGACGATCTGCAATAAGGAGCGCGATCATGAACCGAATCATTGCGCTCGTCATTGCAGTCGTAATCGTGCTGTTCATCGGATCGTCGATGGTGTTCACCGTCGATCAGCGGCATATGGCCGTGTTGTCGCCGCGCGGCGACGGCGAGCCGACGCTCGTCGGTCCGGGCCTGCACGTGAAGCTGCCGCCGCCGCTGCAAACGGTGACGCCGGTCGACACGCGCATCCAGACGCTCGACACGCCTGACGAAGATCATTACGCGGCGGCGGACAAGACCGATCTGCTCGTGAACCCCGTCATCAAGTTCCGCGTGACCGACCCCGTCAGGCTCGTGTCCGAAACGAAGGGCGACGTGCAGAGCCTGCCGGACCGCCTCGCGCTGATTTCGCGCGGCGCGCTGACCGACGCGTTCTCGAAGTACAACCTCGCGGACCTGCTTTCGAAGCTGCAGACAGTCGGCGACGATGCGCGAGCAGGCATGGAGAAAGCGGCCGGGTCGCTCGGCGTAGAAGTGGTCGACGTACAACTGACGCGCGTCGATTTCCCTGCCTCGATGGCCAATACCGTCTACAAGCGGATGATCGCGGCGCGCGAACAGATCGCGAATCAGGAACGTGCGCAGGGCGCGGCCGAAGCCGACAAGATCAAGGATGCCGCTGCGCAGCAACAGCAGGCGCTGCTCGCAGACGCCTACAAGCAGGCGCAGGAAATCAAGGGCGACGGCGACGGCAAGGCCGCGGCGATCGCCGCCGACGCATACGGCCGCGACCCGCAGTTCTATCAGTTCTATCAGAGCATGCAGGCCTACCGGAACAGCTTCAAGCCGAACGACGTCGTCGTGGTCGATTCGAGCAGTGACTTCTTCCGCTTCATGCGCGGCCCGAACGGCGGGGAGACGACGCCGAACGACGCCGCGGCGCCGCGCAAAAATCATCAATAAAGGAAACGCCGCGGCAACCGGATCGCGGCAGCCTCATTCGCATGGACATAGCCGGATCGTTATTGCTCGCGATCGCCCTGATGCTGATCATCGAGGGGATGTTCCCCTTCGTGTTTCCGGTCGCGTGGCGCGATACCTTTCGTAGAATAGCGGAGCGCCCGCCGCACCATATCCGGATCGGCGGATTGATCGTGATGGGGCTCGGCCTCGTGCTGCTGCTGTTCGCGACCTGATGCGCGCGGCGCATGGCCCGGCGCGCTTCGATCTCACCTCGAGCCTGATCTGATTCTTCGGCGCGCAGCGCGCCTTGCACAACGTCGCAGGACTTATCGATGTCGACCTGGTTACTTCCCGAGAACATTGCCGACGTATTGCCGTCGGAAGCGCGCAAGATCGAAGAGTTGCGCCGGCGCCTGCTCGATCGCTTTCGCGCATACGGCTATGAAATGGTCATGCCGCCGATGCTCGAATATATCGAGTCGTTGCTGACGAGCGGCGGCAGCGATCTGAATCTGCGTACCTTCAAGCTCGTCGATCAGTTGTCGGGCCGCACGCTGGGCTTGCGCGCCGACATCACGCCGCAGGTCGCGCGCATCGACGCGCATCTGCTGAACCGTCAGGGCGTGACGCGCCTCTGCTATGCGGGCGTCGTACTCCATACGCGGCCGCGCGGCCTGCACGCGACGCGCGAACAGATCCAGATCGGCGCCGAAATCTACGGTCATGCGGGCCTCGAGGCGGACCTCGAAATCCAGCAACTGATGCTCGATGCACTGCGTCTCGCGGGACTCGCGAAGGTGCGGCTCGACCTCTGCCATGCGGGCGTGCTGGCCGCGCTGATCGACATGGAACCGGCCGCTGCGGCGCTCGGCGAGGCGCTGTACGGCGCGCTCGCGGGCAAGGACGTGCCGCACCTCGTCGAACTCACTGCAAACCTGAAGCCTGTGGTGCGCGACGCGCTGCGCGCGTTGCCGACGCTCTATGGTCAAGCGGACGTGATCGACGAAGCGCGCGCGCGCCTGCCGAATGCGCCCGATATCGCGCGTGCGCTCGACGATCTGACGTTCCTCGCGGCTCAGGTCGAAGGCGCGGAAGTGATGATCGATCTCGCCGATCTGCGCGGCTACGCGTACCACAGCGGCGTGATGTTCTCCGCCTATGTCGACGGCGTGCCGAACGCGGTTGCGCGTGGCGGGCGCTACGACCACGTCGGTCAGGCGTACGGTCGTGCGCGTGCGGCCACGGGCTTTTCGCTGGACCTGCGCGAAGTGGCGCGCATTTCGCCGGTCGAAGCGCGCAGCAGCGCGATTCTCGCGCCGTGGCAGCACGACGATGCGCTGCGCGCGAGTGTCGCCGCGCTGCGCGACGCGGGCGAGGTCGTGATCCAGGCGCTGCCGGGCCACGACCATGGCGTCGACGAATTCGCATTCGACCGCGTGCTCGTCGAAGAGGGCGGCGCGTGGGTCGTGCGAGCGCGGTGAAGTGCGCCCATGCCCTTGAGCGCAAAGGGAAATTTTGTGACAAAAAACCAGAACCAGGTCGCTAACCCCTGCGAACCCAGGTAAAATACGTTTTTAACCAGCTCAAGAAACAACATGTCTGCCAGCGCAGTGAATGTGAACCCCGGGCGCAATGTCGTGGTGGTTGGGACCCAGTGGGGTGACGAGGGCAAGGGCAAGATCGTCGACTGGCTGACGGATCACGCGCAAGGCGTCGTCCGTTTTCAGGGCGGTCACAATGCCGGCCATACGCTCATCATCGGCGGCAAGAAAACCATCTTGCGCCTGATCCCGTCGGGCATCATGCGGCCCGAAGTCGCGTGCTACATCGGCAATGGCGTCGTGTTGTCGCCGGAGGCGCTCTTCAAGGAAATCGAAGAGCTCGAAGCCGCTGGTATCGACGTGCAAAAGCGTCTTTTCATCTCCGAAGCCGCCACGCTGATTCTCCCGTATCACGTCGCTATCGATCAGGCGCGCGAAGCAAAAAGCGGCGCGGGCAAAATCGGCACGACGGGTCGCGGCATCGGTCCCGCGTACGAAGACAAGGTCGCGCGCCGCGGGTTGCGCGTGCAGGACCTGTTCGAGCCGCCAGCATTCGCCGAACGTCTGCGCGCAAATCTCGACTTCCACAATTTCGTGCTCACGCAGTATCTCGGCGCGGCAGCGGTCGACTATCGGCAGACACTCGATTCGATGCTCGGTTTTGCCGATCGTCTGAAGCCGATGGTCACGGACGTTTCCCGCCGTCTCTACGACGAAAACCACGGCGGTCATAACCTGCTGTTCGAAGGCGCGCAAGGCACGCTGCTCGATATCGACCACGGCACCTATCCGTTCGTTACGTCGAGCAACTGCGTCGCGGGTGCGGCATCGGCAGGCGCGGGCGTCGGTCCGCAGAAGCTCGACTACATCCTCGGCATCACGAAGGCGTATTGCACGCGCGTCGGCTCGGGCCCGTTTCCGAGCGAGCTGTACGATGCGGACAATACCGCGCGCCAGGCGCCGATCGGCCTGACGCTCGCCACCGTCGGCAAGGAGTTCGGCTCGGTCACCGGGCGTCCGCGCCGCACCGGCTGGCTCGATGCGGCCGCGCTGCGCCGCTCGATCCAGATCAACGGCGTGTCGGGGCTGTGCATCACGAAGCTCGACGTGCTCGACGGTCTCGACGAAGTGAACCTCTGTATCGGCTACAAGATCGACGGCAAGGATTCGGACATCCTGCCGCGCGGCGCGTCCGAAGTCGCGCGCTGCGAGCCCGTGTACGAGACCTTCGCGGGCTGGAAGGAAAGCACGATCGGCATCAGGGAATGGGACAAGCTGCCGGCCAATGCGCGCGCGTACCTCACACGCGTGCAGGAAGTCGCGGGCGTGCCGATCGACATGGTGTCGACGGGCCCTGACCGCGACGAAACGATCCTGCTGCGTCACCCGTTCAAGGTGTAATCGATGGTTGAAGGTGTACCGATGATCGCGATGAAGGATCCGCGCAACGATGACAAGAACCTTTGGGTCGGCTGGGACGAGTACCACCGGCTCATCGAACTGCTTGCGCTCACGGTTCACGAATCGGGCTGGAAGTTCGACAAGATCTTGTGCCTCGCGCGCGGCGGCCTGCGTGTGGGCGACCAGCTGTCACGCATCTACGATCTGCCGCTCGCGATTCTCGCGACAAGTTCGTATCGCGAAGCAGCCGGCACGCAGCAAGGCGAGCTCGATATTGCGCAGTACATCACCATGACGCGCGGCGAGCTGTCGGGCAACGTGCTGCTCGTCGACGACCTCGTCGATTCCGGCGTCACGCTTGCGCGCGTGCAGCAGCATCTGAAAGACCGTTATCCGGCGGTCACGGCGGTGCGCTCCGCGGTGCTGTGGTACAAGGCGTGCTCGAAGGTCAAGCCCGACTATCACGTGCAGCATCTGCCGACGAACCCGTGGATTCACCAGCCGTTCGAAGAGTGGGATACGGTGCGTCCGCACAATCTCGGCGCATGGATCAAGCGCGGCACGCCGCACGAAGCATGACAAATCCCCGCCCGCCTGATGCGAAGATACGAACACGGTCGTTCAGGAACGTATCGCATGCATGCGCAATGAAAGCAGCGGAGCCCAGCACGGGCTCCGTTTTTTGTATCCGCGAATCACGCACACTGACGATGCGATCGGGCGCAAGCACCGCGCGGCGCGGCATTGATGCACGAATGCATAACAGGAACATTTAAAAGACGATGCTCGCGGCAGACTTCGCCAAAGTGCGATGCTAAACTTCGGACGTTCCAGACCCACGTAGCGTTTGCACAACATGCCGGACGGCCGGCATTTGAGCCCGGTTTAGAATACCGCTCATTTTTGCCGCCGTGGAACGGCTTCTTTTCGCGCTTATGACAGACAACCATCACGCGCCGAGGCAACCCATGCCCGCGCTCGCGATCGCTGCGATCGGGGTCGTGTTCGGAGACATCGGCACGAGCCCGCTGTATGCGATGAAAGAAGCGTTCAGCCCTTCGCATGGCATTCCCCTTACTCAGGATTCGATACTCGGCGTGATTTCGCTGCTGTTCTGGGCAATCGTCGTGGTCGTCAGTATCAAATATGTGCTGTTCGTGATGCGCGCGTCGAACAACGGCGAGGGCGGCGTGCTCGCGTTGATGGCACTGGCGCTGCGCTCATTCGATGCGCGCACCAGGGCGGCAGGGCTCATTACGATGCTCGGCATCTTTGGCGCATGCATGTTCTACGGCGACGCCGTCATCACGCCGGCCATTTCGGTGATGTCTGCAGTCGAAGGTCTCGAGATCGCCGCGCCGAAGCTCGCGCATCTCGTGTTGCCGCTGACGATGATCATCCTGCTCCTGCTGTTCTGGATCCAGCGGCACGGCACGGCGGCGGTAGGGCGGCTCTTCGGGCCGATCATGGTGCTGTGGTTCGTCACGCTCGCGGTGCTCGGACTGTTGCACATCGTGCAGTCGCCCGAGGTGATCGCGGCGCTCAATCCTTACTACGCAGTGACGTTCATGTCCGAGCATTTGCTGCAAGCGTACGTGGTGCTCGGTTCGGTCGTGCTGGTCCTGACCGGCGCCGAAGCGCTCTATGCGGATATGGGCCACTTCGGCGCGAAGCCGATCCGCGTGGGCTGGTATGCGCTCGTGATGCCGTCGCTCGTGCTCAACTACTTCGGGCAGGGCGCACTGTTGATGCACGATCCGAAGGCGATCGAAAACCCGTTCTATCTGCTTGCGCCCGAGTGGGCGTTGCTGCCGCTCGTGGTGCTCTCGACGATTGCGACCGTGATTGCTTCGCAAGCGGTGATCTCGGGCGCCTATTCGCTGACGAGCCAGGCGATCCAGCTCGGCTATGTACCGCGCATGAAGATTTTGCATACATCGGAACTGGCGATCGGGCAGATCTACGTGCCGGTCGTCAACTGGATGCTGCTCTTCATCATCCTGTGCATCGTGATCGGCTTCAAGAGCTCCGATAACCTCGCGGCCGCGTACGGCATCGCCGTGACCGCGACGATGGTGATCACCACCATTCTCGCGTGCGTCGTGATGGTGAAGGTGTGGAACTGGAACAAGCTGATCGTCGCGCTGATCATCAGCGGGCTGCTGATCGTCGACCTCGGTTTCTTCGGCGCGAACCTGCTGAAGGTGGCCGATGGCGGCTGGCTGCCGCTTGGTATCGGCGCGCTGCTGTTCTTCCTGCTGATGACGTGGTTCAAAGGCAGGATGATCGTCAAGGAACGCACGGCAGCCGACGGTATTCCGCTGATGCCGTTCGTGCAGGGGCTGCTCGCGCATCCGCCGCATCGCGTGTCGGGCACCGCGATCTATCTCACAGGCAATTCGACGCTCGTGCCGGTGAGCCTGCTGCATAACCTCAAGCACAACAAGGTGCTGCACGAACGGACCATCTTCCTGACATTCGTTACACGCGATATTCCGTACGTCGAAGAATCGGACCGGTTGACGGTCAAGGATGTCGGCGATGGGCTCTTTCTCGTGAAAGCCGTGTATGGTTTTAACGAAACGCCTGATGTGAAGGCCGTGCTCGAAGCCGTGGGGCGTACGAACGACATGACGTTCGAACTGATGGACACTTCATTCTTTCTTGCGCGTGAAACGGTGGTGCCGACGCAATTGCCGGGCATGTCCGTGTGGCGCGAGCGAGTGTTTGCGTGGATGCATCAGAATGCCGCCAAGCCGACCGACTTCTTTAGTATTCCCGCAAATCGCGTCGTCGAACTCGGGACGAAGATCGAGATCTGACGATGGCGCGGCAGGGCGCGCGCGTGCCGTGCATGCGCTGCGGCCCGAACGCACGGTCGATCAAGGCAAAAGCTCATGCAGAACTTCTCCTGCATGGGCTTTTTTGTCGACTGCCGCCGGCGCCGGACGCTAGCGTTGCTTGAGCTTCGCGAATGCGGCGGCCATCGCGTTGACCGGTTCCGGATCGCGCGAACGGTGCGGCCCGCGCGCATTTCCACCCGAGCCACCGGAGCCAGCACCACCGGAGCGGCCCGCGCCGCCACGATCGCCGTGCGCGCCGGCGTTGCCGCCGCGTGCGCCCGTACTGCCGCTGCCTGCTGCCGCGAAATCGTCGTCGAGGCGCATCGTCAGCGAAATGCGCTGCCGCTTCACATCGACCTCGAGCACCTTGACCTTGACGATCTGGCCGGCTTTCACGACCTCGTGTGGGTCCTTGATGAACTTCGTCGACATCGCCGATACGTGCACGAGACCGTCCTGATGCACGCCGACGTCGATAAACGCGCCGAACGCCGCGACGTTCGTGACGACACCTTCGAGCACCATGCCCGGCGACAGATCCGAAATCTTCTCGACGCCTTCGCGGAACGTCGCGGTCTTGAACTCGGGGCGCGGATCGCGGCCGGGTTTTTCGAGTTCCGAAAGAATATCGCGCACGGTCGGCAGGCCGAAGCGCTCATCGACGAATTCGGTCGGCACGAGGCGCGATAGCGCTTCGCGATTGCCGAGCACTTCGCCAACGTGCTTGCTGATTTTCGCGAGCATCCGCTCGACGAGCGGATAAGCCTCCGGGTGCACCGACGAGCGGTCGAGCGGGTTTTCGCCGCCGTTGATGCGTAGAAAGCCCGCGGCCTGCTCGAAGGTCTTGTCGCCGAGGCGCGGCACCTTGCGCAGATGCTCGCGCGACGGGAACGGCCCGTTCGCATCGCGATAGTCGACGATATTGCGTGCGAGCGTAGCATTGAGGCCCGACACGCGCGCGAGCAGCGCGACCGACGCGGTGTTCGCATCGACGCCGACCGCATTCACGCAATCTTCGACAACCGCGTCAAGCGAGCGCGCGAGTTCGCGCTGGTTCACATCGTGCTGATACTGGCCGACGCCGATCGCCTTCGGCTCGATCTTGACGAGTTCGGCGAGCGGGTCCTGCAGACGACGCGCAATCGATACCGCGCCACGCAGCGACACATCGAGTTCCGGAAACTCTTTGGCGGCCAGTTCGGATGCCGAATAAACCGATGCGCCTGCCTCGGACACGACGATTTTCTGCAGCTTGAGTTCCGGATGGCGCGCGATCAGCTCGCTCGCGAGCTTGTCCGTTTCGCGCGACGCGGTGCCGTTGCCGATGCTGATCAGCTCCGCCTGGGTCTGCGCGGCAATGCGCGCGAGTTTTGCGAGCGAGCCGTCCCAGTCGCGGCGCGGCTCATGCGGATAAATCGTATCGGTCGCGAGCAGCTTGCCCGTACGATCGACGACTGCAACTTTCACACCGGTCCGCAGGCCCGGATCGAGGCCGATTACTGCCTTCGGGCCGGCCGGCGCGGCGAGCAGCAGGTCCTTCAGATTGCGCGCGAACACGCGGATCGCTTCGTGCTCGGCTGCTTCGCGCAGGTTCGTGAGCAACTCGTTTTCGATATGCGGCTGCACCTTGACGCGCCAGCACCAGCGGCAGACGTCGGCGAGCCATTTGTCGGCGGGACGCGCCTGGTTCGCGATGCCGAAGTGGCGCGCGATCATCGCTTCGCCGGGATGGGGCACCTGCGCGTCGAGCTCTTCGCCAAGACCGAGCTTGACGAGCAGCACGCCCGCGTTGCGGCCGCGGAAGAGCGCCAGCGCGCGATGCGACGGCACTGTTTTGATCGTTTCGGCGTAGTCGTAGTAGTCGCGGAATTTCTCGCCTTCTTCGCCTTCCTTGCCCTCGATCACCGACGACGTCACGACGCCCTGGTTGAACAGGTAATCGCGCAGCTTGCCGAGCAGCTCGGCCGTTTCGCCGAACTGTTCGGACAGGATATCGCGTGCGCCGTCGAGCGCCGCTTTCACGTCGGCCACGCCCTTGTCGGCGTTCACATACTGCGCGGCTTCGCTTTGCGGATCGAGCAGCGGATTGGCAAGCAGCGCCTGCGCAAGCGGCTCGAGACCCGCTTCGCGCGCAATCTGCGCGCGCGTGCGGCGTTTCGGCTTGTAAGGCAGATAAAGGTCTTCGAGCACCTGTTTGCTGTCGGCGGCTTCGATCGACGCGCGCAGCTCGTCGGTGAGCTTGCCCTGTTCGTCGATGCTCGCGATGATGGCCGCGCGCCGGTCCTCGAGTTCGCGCAGATAGAGCAGGCGTTCTTCGAGATTGCGCAGTTGCGTGTCGTCGAGGTTGCCGGTCACTTCCTTCCGGTATCGGGCGATGAACGGAACGGTGGAACCTTCATCGAGGAGTTGCACTGCCGCTGCCACCTGGCGAGTCTGGACAGACAGTTCGGTGGCAATGCGCTGGACGATCTTGAGTGCTACGGTTTCCGTCATAAGAGCTTGATGTTCGTGCCGGATCGATCTGGGGCCGCCTCGCGGCATGCCGTGGAATTTTGCGTCGGATTCCATCGGCGCGCGGCGGCCCGGGGTTGCTGAGACTGCCGGTAGAGCAGGGCGAAACTGGTCAAAACGCGGTAATGCAACGAATGGAGCAGCGGGGCATTTTGCCATAAATGCCGGGCCGCTCAAGCGCAGGATGTTAGAATTTCGGGCATGTTCCGTTGCCCATCTACGACGTTGCTCACCTTCCGTTTTCCACGCTTTGCGCGTGTGCCGACCGCCCCGTCACCGTCGTTCGCGCGGGTTTTCGCTTCGTGGTTTCGTGCCTCGTCCGCGCTTGCGGCGGCGGCCGTCAAGCGCGTTTCCGGCGCGCGCGCGATCGCGGCCTGCTCGCTGTGCGCGGCGCTTGTCATGCCGCTGCCGGGCCACGCACAGGAGCGGCCGCTCGCGGGGGCGGGCGCCGCGGTGTCAGCGACGACGTCCGGCAGCGGCGACGCCGCGCAGGGCGCCGACGCAACAGATGCCGCCGATGCCACCGATGCCATGGCTTCGGCCGCTTCGGGCGAGGGATCGTCCGCGGACCAGGCGTTTGCCGCGCGTCAGAAGGAACTCGACGATCGCAGCGCGGAGAACAACTACCAGTTCGCGGTCGAGCGGCACAACTGCTACGACACGTTCTTCGTCAATCATTGCGTGAACAAGGCGCGCGACAAGATGCGCGCGATCCAGGCCGACATTCGCAGCCAGCAGCTTGCGCTCGACGACGAAAAGCGTGCCGAGCACGCGCGGCAGCGCGACCAGCAGCAGGCGCTCAGACAGGCGCAGGACGAAGCGAACGCGCCGCAACGTGCCGCGCAGGACGCACGCAACCAGCAGGCCTTCGAAGACAAGCAGCGCCAGCACGCGCTCGACGAGGCGCAGCGCCAGTCCGAAGCGCCGCAGCGTGCGGCCAACGAGCAGGCGTACGAGCAGAAACAGCGCCAGTATGCGATCGATCAGGCGCAGCGCGGCATCAGCCCGAGCCAGGCGGCGGCCAATCAGAAGGCGTACGATCAGAAGCAGGCGGATTTCCAGCGTCAGCTCGACGAGGCGCATCGGCAGGCCGCGCAGAAGGCGCAGGAGCGTGCCGAGAAACAGCAGCGCTTCGAGCAGAAGCAGGTCGACGCCGCGCAGCACAGGAAAGATGTTGAAGCCCGCCAGAAGCAGGCGGCGGAAAAAGCGCAGCAGAAGCAACAGGATGAACTCAAGCAGCAACAGCAGTTCGAGCAGCAGCAACAACAACAGCAGCAGCAAAAGCAGTAGCCGTAGCAGCGACAGCAGTAACGCGTTTCAGGCCGGACAGCAACCTCGAGCGGGACGCGTGTGACAGTGGACCTCGGCAGATGCGCCGGCGCCTCTATCGCCGGACGACGCCGCCCGCGTTCACGATGCCGCGCGCTTCGCCCATTCTGGAGAGGAGGCGAGCATGCGCGCTCATCACGTCAACGCAGAAACACTTCGCGACCGCATTCTGCAACTGGAATCGGAGCATAGTGGGCTTGATCGGCTGATCGACAGGATGTCGGAAGAGCCCGGCGTCGACGACCTGGCGTTGCAGCGCCTTAAAAAACGCAAGCTCAAGCTGAAGGACACCATCATCCTGCTGCAATTGCAGCTCGAACCCGACGCGCACGGTTGAGCGTGGAACCTGGCAGGCGCCTGGGTCGACCACGCATTCGCGACGCTGACACCCGACTTTGCAGGAACCGCTTGCCTTGAACGCACCACTTGATTCTTCATCCCGCAATACGCCGGATGGGGCCGCTCATGCAGCCGCTCATGCAGCCAATAAGGCGTCCGCCAACGCAGCGCCTGGCACGGCTGCCAAAGATGCCGCGCGCGCCGAGCGCAATGCCGCGGGCATCGCACTGGCGTCGTCGCTTTCTGCGCGGCGCGCCGCGGAACTCGACGACATCTTCGCCGCCGACGGTCTGCTCGCCAGACAGATCGACGGCTATCGGTCGCGTGCATCGCAAATCGAAATGGCGCGCGCCGTGGCGGCGGCGCTCGAAGCGTCGGGCCGCGCCACGCCCGAGCCCGCGATGTTCGACGTGCAGCAGCGTCCCGCACGGCGCTTGCAGTCGTCCGCTTCGTCAGCCTCATCAGCCTCATCAGCTCTGTCTGCTCAGCAGCGCGGTACGCAGGACGGCGGCTTGGCGACCGCCGACGCCGACGCGAAAAACGAAGACACCGGCGAAAACACGCTCATCGTCGAAGCGGGCACCGGCACCGGCAAGACCTATGCGTATCTGGTGCCGGCGATGCTGTGGGGCGGCAAGGTCATCGTTTCCACCGGCACCAAGCATCTGCAGGACCAGCTGTTTCAGCGCGATATCCCGACCGTGCGCGACGCGCTCGCGGTGCCTGTCTCCGTTGCGATGCTGAAGGGCCGCGCGAACTATCTGTGCCACTACTATCTGCAGCGCACGGCCGACAATGGCCGCTTGCCTTCGCGTCAGGAGACGTCGTATTTGCAGGAGATCGTGCGTTTCGCGAAGATCACGCGCACCGGCGACAAAGCCGAGCTCGCGAGCGTGCCGGAAACGGCCGCGGTGTGGTCGATGGTGACGTCGACCCGCGATAATTGCCTCGGCCAGGAGTGTCCGCATTACAAGGAATGCTTCGTGATGCAGGCGCGCCGCGAAGCGCAGCAGGCCGACCTCGTCGTCGTCAATCACCATCTGTTTTTCGCCGACATCATGCTGCGCGATACCGGCATGGCGGAACTGTTGCCGACCGCGAATACGATCGTTTTCGACGAAGCGCATCAGCTGCCCGAAACGGCAACGCTTTTTTTCGGCGAGACATTGTCCACCGCGCAGTTGCTCGAACTCGCGCGCGATTCGGTTGCGGAAGGCCTTTCGAACGCGCGCGACGCAGTCGACTGGGTCAAGCTCGGTGCCGCGCTCGAACGCGCCGCGCGCGATGTGCGGCTGACGTTCAAGGAAGACTCGCTGCGTGTGTCGGTGGGTCAGCTGGCCGACGATCATCCGCTCTTTGCCGCGCTCGCTGCGGTGCAGGTCGAACTCGATGCGCTGACCGATGCGTTGGCAGGGCAGTCGGAGCGCGCGGAATCGATCGGCGCATGCCTGCGGCGTGCGAGGGAATTGCAGGATCTGCTGGCCGGATGGACCACGCTGCCCGCCGAAGCGCCCGAACGTTCGTCGCGCGACGCCGGGACAGGCCGCGACTCGCGCGCGACCAGCACCGGCGAAGGCGCTGCTCATGCCACGCAAGCCACGCAAGCCACGCAAGCCACGCAAGCCTCACGCGTCGAAGCGGAGTCGAACGAAAAGGTGCGGTGGATCGAAGTCTTTTCGCATACGGTGCAATTGCACGAGACGCCGCTCTCGGTTGCGCCGATTTTCGCGAAGCAGCGCGCGGGCGTGCCGCGCGCCTGGGTGTTCACGTCGGCGACGCTCTCGGTGCGCGGCGACTTTACGCACTACGCGGCGCAAATGGGCCTGAACGCGCGCCGCTCGATGACCTTGCCGAGTCCGTTCGATTACGAAACACAAGGCTTGCTGTACGTGCCGCGCAATTTGCCGCAGCCATCGTCGCCGGTATTCACCGATGCGGTATTCGATGCCGCGCTGCCGGCCATCGAAGCTTCGGGCGGCGGCGTATTCATGCTATGCACGACGCTGCGCGCCGTCGACCGGATCGCGACGAAGCTGCGCGATACGATCGAATCGCGCGCCTGGGATATGCCCTTGCTCGTGCAGGGCGATGCAAGCCGCACCGAACTGCTCGAGCGCTTTCGCGCGTATGGCAATGCGATTCTGGTCGGCAGCCAGAGCTTCTGGGAAGGCGTCGATGTGCGCGGCGATGCGCTGTCATTGGTCGTGATCGACAAGCTGCCGTTCGCGCCGCCCGACGATCCCGTGCTGTCCGCGCGTCTCGATGCGTTGACGAAGAAGGGGCTCAGTCCGTTTGCCGTGCACCAGTTGCCGCAGGCGGTGATCACGTTGAAGCAGGGTGCAGGGCGTCTGATTCGCGCCGAGACCGATCGCGGCGTGCTGATGATCTGCGATACGCGTCTTGTCGACAAACCGTATGGCCGGCGAATCTGGCAGAGCTTGCCGCCGTTCAAGCGCACGCGTGAGATCGACGTCGTGCGCGAATTCTTCGCCGATCGAACGCCTGGCGTTTAATATGCCGCGTGCATCGGTGTGCGTTGCGTGAGTCGTGCGGCGTGACGGTTGTCAATGCGCGTCGATGCGCCGCGTGCGGTTCATGGCGCGACGCGTCAAGCCGTTCGATGAGCGCCTGAAGCGCCGCGCGAAAACACGCTCGATCAGCCCTGAAAAGCAAAACGCCACGGAGATGATCCGTGGCGTTTTGACTATTCGCCTTCTGTGCGGCAGAACCGTGCGGCTTGCCCGCACAGTCGCCTTCCGGCGACCCTTCGCTACAGCTTACTGGCTTGCGCCCGAAGCCGGAGCGGCTGCCGAAGCGTCCGAAGCGGCAGCGCCTGCGTCCGAAGCAGCAGTCGAAGCCGAAGCAGCAGCGTCGCTCGCAGCAGCAGCAGCGCCCGAAGCGGCAGCAGCCGAATCCGAAGCGGCAGCGCCAGCGTCCGAAGCAGCAGCGGCCGGAGCCGATGCAGCAGCCGAGTCGCTAGCCGGGGCAGCAGCCTGGTCGCCGCTCTTGCTGCATGCAGCAAGTGCCATAGCCGCCAACAGAGATGCTACGAGGAGGGATTTCTTCATGATCACGTCCTTTTATGGTTAAAGGTAAGCAACAGCGCAAATTTACCGGTAATGTGCTCTAACACCGACCCGGGCCGCTGGTGGAGACGCACTTCATGAGCGTGAATCTTTCCCGTACGGCTTGGGCGGAAATTATATGCACTTTCGTATCGACCGTCGACAAATCCGGGGCCAATACGTTGTAGTTCCCAGACAAAATCCCATGATAAAGGTATATCAAGCGGCGAAATCTTATCCCAGTTCGCCTACCTGTATCCAGCCCGCACAATACCATTCGTGAAGTCGTGCTGTCATCGACGGATGCCGCGAGAGTGTTACAAAGCGTTTCCCGCTCAAACGGCGTCTATCGGCGAGTTCCGGAACCCATGTTTTAACCCCTGCAAGCGCATTTTCTTCGCCATTCAAATAGTACGCACGCCGGTCGTATAACAGCACACTTTTACGATCCAGACGAATACCGGCTTTAGACGCTTGCCTCACGAAACGCATCTCGTCGAGCGGCCGGCGCGGTGCATCGAATACGACGCTCGGTTTAGGCTCGCTAAGATACGTGCCAAGAAACGACGCGACGTCCGCGTCGTTCCATCTGACTTTAGCAAGGATCGCGCCCACCTTCTGGACAAGTGCGGCCGGCAGTTGCGCGGGCTGCGTGACGGCCGGCTGCTGCGGGTCGCGGTAGCGTTCATCCGAAACGTTTGCGCCCCGCCTTGCGCCGGTCCTTTCAGCAGGCCTTTCGACGAGCTTCTCTGCAAGGTGATAAAGGAATTGCGAGGTCAGTTCGGTCGCCGTCGGCGCGCGAAAGCCGATCGAACAGGTCATGCATTCGCCTTCTGCGACACCGTCATGTGCAATATGCGGAGGCAGGTACAACATGTCGCCCGGTTCCAGCAGCCATTCGGCGTCCGGTTCAAAGTGTTGTAGAACTTTCAACGGCAGGCCGGGCTCGAGCGTGAGGTCGCGCTGCGCTCCGATGCGCCACCGACGCCTGCCATGTACCTGCAGCAAAAACACATCGTATGAGTCGAAGTGCGGACCGACGCCGCCGCCATCGGTCGCGAATGAAATCATCAGGTCGTCGAGCCGCGCATCGGGAACGAAGCGAAAGCGGTCGAGCAGCATGCGCGCGCGTTCGTCGTGCAGATCGACGCCCTGCACGAGCAGTGTCCATGCGCGTTGTCTTAACGACGGCAGTTCGTCGCGCGCAAACGGACCGTGCTCGAGTGTCCACTTGTTGCGCGCATGCATGATGAGCCGGCTTTCGACCTCATCGCGACCGGCGAGCGCGAACAGTTCATCGCGCGCGAGCGGCAAGGCAGGAGCCGGTATCGCGCCGCGGATCAACAGCGGTTTTTTCTGCCAGTAGCGGCGCATGAATTGCGCGGGGCTGAGGTTGCCTAATAGCGCTGCCGGCACGTTCGGCGCGGGTGCCGCGAAGCGTGCAGAAGCCTGCGGATGGAACGTTTGATGCGAAGGAATCCGGGCTGAACCTGGGCTCGCCGGTTGGGCATTGGGCCGCTTGGGCATCGTATAATGAGAGCGGTAATCTTGGAGAGACGAATGAAGATCGCAAAGAACACCGTCGTATCGGTCGCCTACAAGCTATCGGATGCGCAAGGCAATCTGATCGAGGAGAGCGACGAGCCGATGGTCTATCTGCACGGCGGCTATGATGGCACGTTCCCCAAGATCGAGGAAGAGTTGGACGGGCGCGAGCCCGGCTTTCAGACGCAGATCCAGCTCGAACCGCAGGACGCATTCGGTGAATACGATCCTGAACTCGTGAAGATCGAACCGCGCGATCGCTTTCCCGAGCCGCTCGAAGTCGGCATGCAATTCGAAGGCACACCCGAAGAAGGCGATGAAGATCTCGATACGATGATCTACACGGTTACCGATGTCGCTGAAGACAAAGTCGTGCTCGACGGCAATCATCCGCTCGCGGGCATGGCGCTGCGTTTCGCGTTGACGGTCAAGGAAGTGCGCGAAGCAACCGAAGACGAGATCCAGCACGAACACGCGCATGGCGCCGATGGCCTCGAAGTCTACGACGACGAAGACGACGACGATCTCGAACCGAAGTCAGGGCCGACTCTGCACTGAACCTGCTGGCGCAGTCGTTCCCGGCGAAGGGGACGAAGTGGACGATCCGGGCGCACGCCCGATACCATCGGCCGCTTCGTCCCCTTTGCTTTGGGCGGCGCCGTGCGGCGTCCCGATCGTTCCAGGTGCCGGTGGAAACGCGGCTGGCGGGTTTTGCAACTGAGGTTGCAACTGTGGTTGCGGTTGCGGTTTCGGTTGAGGCTCGGGCAGAATCGGCGGCAATTCCGAAGCCGGCGAAAACTCGGGCACTGCGGGCATCGGCTCGGGCAGCGGATTGTAGTCGTCGCGCGCCGGCGGCGACGGCGTGGGCAACAGCGGCATGTCTTTCGGCACGTCGCGCACGCTGACGCGAAACGGCACGCGCCGTGCAAAATCAGCCTCGACCTGGACCCACTGCATGAGCCGATTGCGCGGCGCGATGGCCACGCGCGTGAGGTTCGTGACGAGCGCGCCCTTGTCGTTGCGCAACGGCTGGTCGATCGTAAAGCCGCCGCGCGATTTCTCGTCGTCCTGATGAATCACGAGCACGGGCCCGTGAAACGATTCGGCAAGCTTCACGAGGCTGCGCTTGAACTCCATATAGCCGTCGCGCGGCTTGTGTTCGAAACGCAGCCAGGCAAAACGCTCGCGCCGCTCATAGCGCTCCGGATCGAAATCTCCCTGCACGAACACGACCACTGCCTTTGCGTCGCGCCGTTTCGCGAATTCGGCCGCATGATCGAGCCAGAATGCGTTCGCGATCACGCGGTCCTCGAACTCGCCGTTACGGCCGCCCGCGGTCAGATAGTGGTTGTTGGGGCTCGGCACGTTGAGCCCGACGAATACCGTGTCGCCGAGTTGCCAGCGCACGTTTTCGCGATACGTGCGAAAGCGCGACACCTCGCTCTCGCGCGTGAGCGGCAGCGGGTTCTGGCCCATCGACGATTCGTCGATAAAAAGCGTCTGGCGCAACTGGTCGAGACGTTCGACCGGATCGAAACTGCCGGCCGCCGTTGTGCCGCAGTCTGCCCAGTCGTGCTGTCCGGGAATAAAGACGAGCGCCGGTTTCGATGCCTGCAGCAAGGCCTCGCGCGCTTCGAACAGCGAGTCGCGGCACGGTTCGCTGCCGCTCCTCAGGTTGCCGTCATAGACGATGAAAGCGATTTGCGGATCGCGGCCGATCGCGTCGATCAGCCTTTGCGTTGGCGCTTCGTCGGCGTTGCTCTGCAGCGTGCTGCCGATGACCGCGAACGCGTAGCGCGTGTCGCCGCCGTGGGTCGCATGGGCGGCGTAGGCGTTCACGGGCAGCCAGCCTGCGCAGGCGAGCGTGGCCGCGCTCAGCGTGACGCGCGCGGCATGTACGGATCGTGCGAGCCATGCCGCCCGTGGCGCGAGCGCGGAGTGCATCGACCGCGAGGTCGATGCAGCATGCGCGGGCCGCATCGACTGCGCGGCCCGCGCCGGACATGGGACCGATGCGCGTTCAGCGCTGCGCGTCCGGCGCCGCGGCCAGCTCATGTAACTCGTAAAGCAGATCGAGCGCGTCGCGCGGACGCAGCTCGTTCGGATCGATCGCGCGCAAGCGCTCGACAAGCGCATCGGCGAGCGGGTCGGCCGGTGCGCGCGCGGCATTGCCGTGACGGTCGTCGCGATAACCGTCGTAAGCGTCGTCGTCCGCATCCTCGACCATCGGCGGCGGCGCGAACAGATCGAGTTGCGGCGCGGGCTGCGCGGCCGACTGCTGTTCGAGATGCGCAAGATGTTTGCGCGCCGCGCGAATGACCGCCGACGGAACGCCCGCGAGTTGCGCAACCTGCAAGCCGTAGCTCTGGTTCGCCGGCCCCTCGTTGACCGCATGCAGGAACACGATGCCGTGCCCATGCTCGACCGCCGACAGATGCACGTTGGCTGCCTGCGGGAACTCCGCGGGCAGTTGTGTGAGCTCGAAGTAGTGCGTTGCGAAAAGCGTATGGCAGCCGTTATGCGCGAGCAGATGCCGTGCGATCGCCCATGCGAGCGCGAGGCCGTCGAAGGTCGACGTGCCGCGGCCGATTTCATCCATCAGCACGAGGCTTTGCGGCGTTGCATCGTTGAGGATCGCGGCCGCTTCGGTCATCTCGACCATAAACGTCGAGCGGCCGCCGGCGAGATCGTCGGCCGCGCCGATGCGCGTGAAGATGCGGTCGATCGGGCCGAACGATGCGCGCCGCGCGGGCACGTAGCTGCCCACATAGGCCATCAGCGCGATCAACGCGGTTTGCCGCATGAACGTCGACTTGCCGCCCATGTTCGGACCGGTGATCAGCAGCAGCTTGCGCTCGGGGCTCAACTGGCAGTCGTTGGCGATGAACTGCTCGACCTGCGCTTCGACGACCGGATGCCGGCCTTGCTCGATCTCGATGCCGCCTGCCGGCGTGAACGACGGCGCGACCCAGTCGAGCTCGCGGGCGCGTTCCGCGAAGGCCACGAGCAGATCGAGTTCGGCGAGCGCGCCGGCGACGCGCTGGCAGTCGGTGATAAACGGCAGCAGCGCTTGCAGCAGTGCGTCGTAGAGCGACTTCTCGCGTGCGAGCGCGCGTTCCTGCGCGGATAGCGCCTTGTCTTCGAATGTTTTCAGCTCGGGCGTGATGTAGCGTTCGGCGTTTTTCAGCGTCTGGCGGCGGCGATAGTCGTCGGGCACCTTGTCGGTCTGGCCGCGCGTCACTTCAATATAGAAACCGTGCACCTTGTTGTACTCGACGCGCAGATTGCCGATGCCGGTTCGCGCGCGTTCGCGCGTTTCGAGGTCGATCAGGTACTGGCCGCAGTTCTCCGAAATATCGCGCAATTCGTCGAGTTCGGCATCGTAGCCGCGCGCAATCACGCCGCCGTCGCGAATCATGGCCGCGGGTTCCGCTGCGATCGCGCGCGACAGCAGCTCGACGCATTGAGCCGGCGGTTCGAGCGACGCATCGAGGCGCGCGAGCGAATCCGCATTGGGCGCGACAGCGGCGAGTTGCGTACGCAGTTCGGGCAGCGCGATAAACGTATCGCGCAGGCTCGACAGATCGCGCGGCCGCGCCGACAGCAACGCGAGGCGCCCGGTGATGCGTTCGATGTCCGAGATCTGCCGTAACGCGCCGCGCAATGTATCGATGCTGGTCGAGGGGGTCAGTTGCGCGGATGCATCGAGCAGTGCGCCGATCGCCTGCTGACGCGCCTGCGCATACGACGCGTCGCGCGGCGGGTGATGGATCCAATGCCGCAGCAGGCGGCTGCCCATCGTCGTGCAGCAGGTGTCGAGCAATGAACAGAGCGTCGGCGATTCGGTGCCGCGCAGCGTTTCGGTCAGTTCGAGGTTGCGCCGCGTCGCCGGATCGAGACCGATGTATTCCGATTCGAGCTCGACCTTGAGGCTGCGCACATGCCGAAGCTGCTGGCCTTGCGTAGCTGCCGCGTAAAGCAGCAATGCGCCAGCTGCGCCACACGCGCAAGTCAGCGTTTGCGCACCGAAGCCGTCGAGGCTCGCGACGTCGAGCTGATCGCACAGACGCTGCTTGCCCGACGCGATATCGAAATGCCAGCCCGGTACGCGCGTGAGCGCGCCACTGCCGCTGCCGCTTGCGGGCGGTGTCCAGGCGTTGGCGTCCGCCGTCGACACGTCGGCGACGAGAATCTCGGCCGGGCGGATGCGTTCGAGCGCCGCTGCGACGCCATCGGGCGGAATCTCGGCGAGACGCAGCGCGCCGCTTGCGAGATTGAGCCACGCGAGGCCGACCGACGTCGCGACGCCGCGCCGGTTGTGCGCGACGCAGGTGGCCATCAGGTAGACATCGCTTTTGTCCGACAGCAGCGCCGCGTCGGTCAGCGTGCCGGGCGTGACGACGCGCACGACTTTGCGCTCGACCGGCCCCTTCGACGTGGCCGGGTCGCCGATCTGCTCGCAGATCGCGACCGATTCGCCGAGCTTGACGAGCTTCGCGAGATATTGTTCGACCGCGTGATGCGGCACACCCGCCATCTTGATCGGCGAGCCGGCCGATGCGCCGCGCTGCGTAAGCGTGAGGTCGAGCAGTCGCGCCGCTTTTTCGGCGTCGTCGAAGAAGAGCTCGTAGAAGTCGCCCATCCGGTAGAACACGAGCGTGCCCGGGTGCTCGCCTTTGATGCGGAGGTATTGCTGCATCATCGGCGTATGCGCAGCATCCGGCGCGCGAGCGGCGGCCGCCGCGGTGGTCGCAGTGGCCGCGGTGTCGTCAACGCCCCCAGGCGCTCCGGGTGCGCGAGGTGCTTCGTCGGCTGCGATTTGAATGCCCATCCTTGATGTCTTGAATGCGTTGCGGTTCAGGCCGAGAGTTTAACCCTTCGGCAGCGCGTGCGAACCCTGGCCAGACGGCCAGTTCATCCGCACCGCCGCTTCACTCGCGAATCATCGCGCCGAGATCGGCCTTTTTCGCACTGGCGGCGGTATGCCGCATGGCGAGCCACATCAGCATCGTAATGAAAGCGCCGAACGTTGCGATGATCCACGGCACCGTCATTCCGGCCGTCAGCAGCAACGCGTACGCGCCAAGCATCAGCAGCACGGCGAGATTCTGGTTGAAGTTCTGTACGGCGATCGAGTGCCCGGCGGAGAGCAGCGTCGCGCCGCGATGCTGAAGCAACGCGTTCATCGGCACGATAAAGAAGCCTGACAACGCGCCCAGCAGAATCATCAACGGATAGGCAAGGATGATGTAAACCGGCGCGAAGATCGAGCCGACGCGCAAGCCGGCTCCGGGCGGAAAAAGCCCCTTGCTATAGAACGCCATCGCCACCGCGACGACGCCCGCGACGATGCCCACCGGCAGCACGCGCAGCGATCCGCGCAACGGAATCCACGCGGCCGCGGCCGCGGCGCCAAGCGCGATGCCGATGCCGGCGACGCCCTGAATCACCGCGCCTTTCGATAGCGACAGGCCGAGATTCACGTCGGCCCACTTCAGCACGAGCAATTGCAGCGTAACCGCGCTGCCCCACATCAGCGTCGTGACCCAGAGTGCAATGCGGGCGAGCCGGTCGAGCCACAGCACGTTGAAGCAGCGGACGAATTCGCCGACCAGCTTGCCCGGCTCGTGCAGCCTGTTCTCGTAGCGCGCGCCGGTGTCGGGAATGCCGACGTTGAGCGCCGCCGCGCTCGCGTAGGTCAGCATGACGACGAGCATCGCGAGGTTCGCTGCGGTGTCGATGAACGGCAGATGCGCATGCGCGACGAAACGCGCCGCATAGGTGCTGATCAGCGCGCCGCCCATCACCGTGCCGACGATGGTCGACAGCACGGTAGCCGATTCGAGCCATGCATTCGCCACGACGAGCCGTTCGGCCGGCAGCAGCTCGGTCAGAATGCCGTACTTCGCCGGCGAATACGCGGCGGCGCCAAGGCCGACGACCGCATACGCGACCATCGGATGGACGCTGAAAATCATCAGCAGACAGCCGGCGGCTTTCAATGCGTTTGCGATGAACATCACATAGCGCTTTTGCAGTGCATCCGCGAACGCGCCGACGAACGGCGCGAGCAGCACGTACGACACCGTGAAGAGGATCTGCAGCAGCGGCGTGACCCAGGCCGGCGAACGGATGATCGTGAGCCGCTCGATCGCCGCGATCAGAATCGCATTGTCCGCGAGCGACGAGACGAATTGCGCGGCGATGATCGTGTAGAAGCCTTTTTTCATGGACTCGACTGAACGTCAGCGCGGAAACGACAAGGCGGCCGAAGCCGCCTTTCTGTTGACCGGCGTTACGCCGCCTGCTGTCTCGTGCGGCTGTAGCGCGACAGGATCGGCACCATCTGCGCGTAGATCTTCGGATTCGCCGCGACGATTTCGTGCACGTGCAGGAAATCGGAGTCGCCGGTGTAGTTGCCGACGAGGCCGCCCGCTTCGGTCACGAGCAGGCTGCCCGCCGCCATGTCCCACGCATTGATGCCCTGCTCGAAGAAACCGTCCATGCGGCCGGCCGCGACATTCGCGAGATCGAGCGCCGCGGCGCCGGGACGGCGCAGGCCCGCGCAGGCTTCGGTCATTTCGCCGAACAGCGTCGTGTAGGCGCCGAGGCCGTTCTTGTCGCGAAACGGAAAGCCGGTGCCGATCAGCCCGTCGGCGAGGCGGTCGCGCCGGCCGACGCGGATGCGCCGGTCGTTCAGATACGCGCCGCGGCCGCGCGATGCGGTGAAAAGATCGTTGCGCGTCGGATCGTAGACGACGGCCTGCGTGACGATGCCTTTATGCGCGAGCGCAATCGACACGCAGTAGTACTGGAAACCGTGGATGAAATTCGTCGTGCCGTCGAGCGGATCGATGATCCACTGGTACTCGGATTCGTTTTCGGATTGGCCCGATTCTTCGGCGAGGATCGCGTGATCGGGGTAGGCGGTGGCCAGCGTTTCGATGATCGCCGCTTCGGACGCTTTGTCGACTTCCGTGACGAAATCATTGTGCTGCTTCTTCGAAACCTGGATCAGATCGAGATCGAGCGAGGCCCGATTGATGATCTGTCCGGCGCGGCGGGCGGCCTTGACCGCAATGTTGAGCATGGGATGCATGAGTCGGGATCCTTTTGCCGATGATGAATACGGCGAGCCGGGCACGGCGGCAGCGGACTGCCGCGCAACGGTCACCGCAGGTAGGGCAGAGCCGTTTTGCGAATGTTCCGTCGACGAAAACGAATTGGATAAGAGCGAGGCGTCGGGTTGCACCACGGCGCGCGAGTAGCGTGATTTTACCCGAGTCTTCCGCTTTCCGGCGTGCAGCAGCGGGCGCACGGCGGCGCATCCGCATCCGCATCGGCACCCACGCGGCCGGCCAGGCCGCGGCAAACCGGCGCGCGACGCAAGCGTGGAAAGAGGGCACGAGTTGGCGCTACCATAGCTCTTCTTTCGTCTTCCGCTTCTTATCGTGGTCCGACCGCACGCCCCTTCGAACACTGCTTCGAACGCCACTTCGAACGCCACATCGCACGCCCCGTCGAACGCCGAGGCGCACGCATCCCGTTCGCCGACCGCTTCGTCGGCAGCCGACGACGCCGCCAGCCCGATGTCCGGCGGCTTCACGTCGACGCGCTTCGTGCTCGTCGAGCCGAGCCATCCGGGCAACGTCGGCGCCGCTGCACGCGCGCTGAAAACGATGGGCTTCTCGCGGCTCGTGCTCGTCGCGCCGCGCGTCGCGAACGTGCAGAACGATCCGGAAGCGATCGCGATGGCAAGCGGCGCCGACGACGTGCTGGCGAGCGCGCACGTCGTGCCGACGCTTGCCGATGCATTGTCGGGCGCGCAATGGTCGCTCGCATTGACCGCACGCTCGCGCGAATACGGGCCGCCGCGGCTCGCGCCGCGCACCGCGGCGGCGCGCGCGCGCGAATACGCGGCGCACGGCGATATTGCGCTCGTTTTCGGCAACGAGCGCACGGGCCTGTCGAACGAAGACGTCGAACGCTGCAGCGCGCTCGCGCATATTCCCGCGAACCCCGCTTACAGTTCGTTGAACCTGGCGCAGGCCGTGCAGGTGCTGTCATACGAACTGCGCATCGCGTATCAGGAAGCGCCCGACAGCCCGTTATCGGCCGGCGCTTCGACTTTCGCCGCGGGCGGTGCGGACGCGAGCGCGCGCGCGGCGAGCGATGAAGTCGAGCGTATGTTCGTGCATCTCGAGAATGCGTTGATCGCACTCGACTTCCTCGATCCCGCCAACCCGAAAAAGTTGATGTCGCGGCTGCGGCGGCTCTTTGCGCGCGCGGGACTCGAGCGCGAGGAAGTCAACATCGTGCGCGGCATCGCGAAACATATCCTGCTGAAAGCTGAAGGAAGGGATAACGAAATGCCTTGAGCGTTGTGTCGGCACGCGCAGTGCGCGTGCCGACTGCAGGCACCGATGCGGTTCGACCTTGACGGCGGGATGGGCATCGGCAGATTCGCGCGAATCGACCTACAATCGCCGGAAACGTCATAAGCAAAGCAGCCTGCGCGATATGTCGCGCGCCGCGGGTTATGCATCGCCTGTGCATGTTTAGCAGAACCATTCCCCGACACTTCCAGGACGGCGCCAGCCATGTTCACGAGACTTCGCGAAGACATCGCCACGATCCGCGAGCGCGATCCCGCCGCGCGCAGCGCGTGGGAAGTGCTCACGTGCTACCCGGGCTTGCATGCGCTTCTACTGCATCGTTTGTCGCACGCGTGCTGGCGCGCGAAACGCTACTGGATCGCGCGCGTCGTCTCGCAGATCGGGCGCTTTCTGACCGGCATCGAGATCCACCCGGGCGCGACGGTCGGCCGTCGTGTGTTTATCGATCACGGCATGGGCGTGGTGGTCGGCGAAACCGCGGTGATCGGCGACGACTGCACGATCTACCAGGGCGTGACGCTCGGCGGCACGTCGCTCACGCGCGGCGCGAAGCGGCATCCGACGCTCGAACGCGGCGTGATCGTCGGCGCGGGCGCGAAAGTGCTCGGCGGGTTCACGATCGGTGCCGATGCCAAGATCGGCTCGAATGCGGTCGTCGTGAAGCCGGTGCCGGCGGGCGCGACCGCGGTCGGCAATCCCGCGCGCGTGATCGCGCCCGCGTCTGCTACGCGTGGAGCGGCCGATGCAGCGCAACCCGCGGCCGCGCGTTCGGAGTTCTGCGCATACGGCATCACGCCGAATGCGGACGATCCGGTCTCGCTCGCGATTCACGGGCTCATCAATCACGCGGCGACTCAGTCGCTGCGCATCGACGAAATTGTCGCCGCGCTCGAACGGCTCGGCGCGAGTCTCGAGGCGCTGCAGGGCGCCGATGCGGCGCTGTTCGATCTGAAGCGTTTGTCGGCTGCGCTGGAAGGGAAGGTCGAGCCGGGCACGGAGCCGCACTGACTGCATCGAAGCGACCCCACGCGCCACGCTAGGCGACGCGGGGCGAGACCGCTCAATCGAGCGGCAGCGCCCGGATTCCTTCCGCATCGATGCGCAGATAACCGCCACGGCGTTCGCCGTGGTCGAGGTCCCAATCCGGCAGCACCCAGCGCGTGCCGCCCGCTTCGCGATGGCGGGCGGGACGGTGCGTATGGCCGTGGATGATCGTCGCCGTGCCGGTTCGCTTGAAGAGCGCCGCAATTCCCTGCCGGGTCACGTCGTAGCGCGGCGATACGGGCCGCGCGCGGTTTTCGTCGCCCGTGCGGCGCATGCGCTCGGCGAGCGCCTTGCGCCATCGGTATGGCCACAACAGAAAGAGCCACTGTGCGAAACGGTTGCGCGCGATGCGGCGAAAGCGCAGATAGCTGCGATCGTCGGTGCATTGGCCATCGCCGTGCGCGAGCGCGATGCGCGTGCCGAACGACGTGATCACGAACGGGTCCGGCAGCCAGATCGCGCCGGCCGCTTTCATGAAGCGCTTGCCCAGCAGGAAGTCGCGGTTGCCGTGCATCACGTAGAGCGCGATGCCGCGCTCCGACAGCGTGTGCATCAGCGCGGCCATGCGCGCGGGAAACGGTTCGGCGAGCATGTCGTCGCCAATCCAGTATTCGAACAGATCGCCGAGGATAAACACCGAATCGGCATGCTCGGCGTTGACGCGGATGAAATGCTCGAACGCGGCCACCGTGCGCGGCATCGCCTCGGACAGGTGCAGATCCGACAGGAAATAAAACGGACGTGCGGCGTGCGGGCGCTTGCCCTCGCCGGGCACGCCCGCGGCGACGCTTCGCAGCGGCGTTTCTTGCAGCATCGACGGTATTTTCTGTTGATTGCTCGTTTTGCGATTATGGAATAGCTGCAGCCGCCCGGCGAATCGTGACGACAGGCGTATCGCCGCTATCGAACGGCGACACGCCTCGTATGGCTATTCGACCACGACGGCCTTCTCGATGACTACGTCGTCGACGGGTACGTCCTGGTGAAAGCCCTTCGAACCCGTTTTCACCTTGCGGATGTTGTCGACCACATCGAGGCCATCGACGACCTTGCCGAACACCGCATAGCCCCAGCCTTGCGGCGTCGGCGACGAATGGTTGAGGAAATCGTTGTCGTTGACGTTGATGAAGAACTGCGCGGTGGCCGAATGCGGATCGTTCGTGCGGGCCATCGCAACCGAGCCCTTCACGTTCTTGAGGCCATTGTTCGCTTCGTTGTCGATCGGCGCTTGCGTCGTCTTCTGCTTCATGCCGGGTTCGAAGCCGCCGCCCTGGATCATGAAGCCGTCGATCACACGGTGAAACACCGTGTTGTCGTAGTGGCCGGCCTTCACGTAGTTGAGGAAATTCTCGACCGTCTTCGGCGCTTTGTCCGCGTCGAGTTCGAGCTTGATGACGCCGTGATTCGTATGCAGTTCAACCATGATGGATTCCTTGATCAGAGCGGGTGAATGAGCGGGTGAATGAGCGCGTGAGCGAGCAGGTGAACGAGTGGGTAGCGACAGGCGCCGCAAGAAGCGCGCCCTCCCAGATTACTACTTGCTGACCACCGTCGCCGACTCGATCACGATCGGCTTTTGCGGCACATCGCTCATGGGGCCGCGCGTGGTGGTCGGGGTGCCTTCGATTTTCTTCACGACGTCCATGCCCGACGTGACCTTGCCGAACACGGCGTAGCCGTTGCCGTCGGGATTCGGATAGTCGAGATTCGCGTTGTCGACGGTGTTGATGAAGAATTGCGCGGTGGCCGAATTCGGATCGCCCGTGCGCGCCATCGCGATCGTGCCGGTCACGTTCTTGAGACCATTGCGGCTTTCGAGCGGAATCGGCGCGCGCGTCGGTTTTTCGGCGAAGCTCGTCGTGTAGCCGCCGCCCTGGATCATGAAGCCCGGAATCACACGGTGGAAGATCGTGCCGTTGTACTGGCCGGACTTCACGTAGTCGAGGAAATTGGCGACCGTCTTCGGCGCTTTCTCGGGATACAGTTCGACGCGAATATCGCCATCCGAAGTCTTGAAGAGGACAGACGGATGCGCGGTTTGCGCTGCGGACTGTGCGAACGCGGGTGCGTTCGCGACGAGGGCGGCGCTGCCGAGCGCCAGCAACAAGCGTTTCATGGAGTTCCTCGGGTTAGGGAAAAAACGCGGGATGAACGCGGAAAGGAGGTACGAAAGAGCGCACGAAACAGCGCCGAAAAAGCGCAGCACAGGCGCGCCCGTCAGTCGACGCGCATCGCTTACCGCGGCGGCGCGACGTACGGCGGAATGGCAAGCGAACCGCTCGTCGGGCCGCCGAACTGGAACGAGGGCGTCTCCACGATGTTCGATGTGGCGCGCGTCGTGTAATCCGATTCGGACGGCGTGGCGCGCGCCGCCGCGCGCTTCGGCGGCGACACGATCTTCTCGATGTCCGCGAGACGCTGTTGCGTCGTGCCGGTCGCCGCGCCGAGGCTCTGCGCGCGTCGATAGGCCTGGTCGGCCATACGCAGATAGAGATCGCCGAGATTTGCGTACGCGAGCCCGTAGCCGGGATTCGCCTTGGTTGCCGTTTCGAGCGCGGCGCGCGCGTCGCCGTAGCGGCCCTGCTTCGCATAGAGCGCGGCAAGATTGTTGTACGGCTCGGGCAACTCGGGGTACATCTCGGTCAGTTCGGTGAACCCGGCGATCGCGTCGTCGGTGCGATTCATGCGTGCAAGCACGGTGGCGCGCTTGAACTTCGCCTGCGCGTCACGCGGATTCTGCGCGATGCGCGCGTTGAGTTCCGCGAGCGCTGCGCTCCAGTTCTTTTGCGTGATCGATGCGTCGGCCTCCGGTGTTGCGTCGCGTGTGGCCGGAGCGTGCGATACGACGTCGCTTTTTTGTGCATACGCGCTCGTGCCGGGCGCGATCAGCAACGCCAATGCAAAGAGCGCCGCAATGTGCGCGACGCCTCGTGCGCGGCCGCTGGAAGATTTCATAGGGAAGAGGTCTGGATGTTATACTCCGACCCATTCTAACAAAAGGTCTGCGCGTTTTCGTCGCGTGTTTCGTCGAACCACAGACTGTCTTTCGCCACTCGTGGTCGTCTCCGCTTTGATGGCAGTGTGATCGCCGCACCAGGTGCGCGATCGGTTTCCGAAGGATCCGTGCCGGGTGAGTGTTGTGTAGTGGAGGCTTGCCCGCCTGCTTTCATCCGGTCTCCGGTCACACCGCCGATCATGTCGTCGCACCATGTGTCCGTTACCGCCATAATCAGTCGCATGTGCGGTTCATCGCATGGGTTCATCGCCTTATGGCGCGGCATGAACGAGCACAACGCGGATTTCTTTCGGCCCACGCATCGTTCTCTATGGAATCACTGCGCATCTACAACACGCTCGCGCGTGACAAGCAAACTTTCGTGCCACTGCAGGACGGCGTGGTGCGCATGTACGTGTGCGGCATGACCGTGTACGACTACTGTCACATCGGCCATGCGCGCGTGATGGTCGTGTTCGACATCGTCCAGCGGTGGCTGCGCACGCTCGGTTACAACGTAACGTACGTGCGCAACATCACCGACATCGACGACAAGATCATTCGCCGCGCCGTCGAGAACGGCGAGACGATCAAATCGCTGACCGACCGTTTCATTCGGGCAATGCACGAAGATGCGGATGCGCTCGGCGTGCAGCGTCCGGACCTCGAGCCGCGCGCGACTGCTTTCATTCCGCAGATGCTCGGCATGATCGAAACGCTCGAAGCGAAGGGCTTCGCGTATCAGGCGGCCGACGCAGATGTCAACTATGCCGTGCGCAAGTTCGCCGGCTACGGCAAGCTCTCGGGCAAGTCGCTCGAAGATCTGCGCGCGGGCGAACGCGTCGCGGCGAACGATGCGAAGCAGGATCCGCTCGACTTCGTTCTGTGGAAGCAGTCGAAACCCGACGAGCCCGCCGACACCGGCTGGGAATCGAAGTACGGGCGCGGCCGTCCCGGTTGGCATATCGAATGCTCGGCGATGAGCTGCACGTTGCTCGGCGAACATTTCGACATTCACGGCGGCGGGCAGGACCTGCAGTTTCCGCACCACGAGAACGAGATCGCGCAGAGCGAGGCCGCAACCGGGCAAACGTATGTGAATACGTGGATGCACAACGGCTTCGTGCAGATCGACAACGAGAAGATGTCGAAATCGCTCGGCAACTTCTTTACGATTCGCGAGGTGCTCGCGCAATACGATGCCGAGGTTGTGCGGTTCTTCATCGCGCGTGCACACTATCGGTCGCCGCTCAACTACAGCGACGCGCACCTCGACGATGCACGCAACGCACTCACGCGTCTTTACACGGCGTTGAAAGACGCGAGCGGCGACGGTGCGCCGCTCGACTGGAACGAAGCGCATGCCGCGCGCTTTCGCGAGGCGATGAACGACGACTTCAATACGCCGGTGGCGGTCGCCGTGCTGTTCGAGCTCGCAAGCGAAGTAAACCGTACGCGTGACGCGGCGTTAGCACGGCAATTGCGTGGGCTTGCGCATGTAATCGGTTTCCTTGACCGTGAGCCGCGCGAGTTCCTGCAGCAGGCGGCGGGCGGTGTGAAAGAGGGTGGGCTCGAGGCGGCGCAAATCGAAGCGAAGATCGCTGCGCGCGTTGCCGCGAAGCAGGCAAAAAACTATGCCGAGGCGGACCGGATTCGCGCGGAGTTGCTCGAATCCGGGGTTGCACTTGAAGACAAACCCGGTGGGTTGACCGAGTGGCGGCGCGTGTAAGCGCACCTCGTTTTTCACTCTGATCGTCTCACCAGGCAGGAGGCAGGATGGCAACGGCCACGAAGACGCCGGCTAAACGTGCCGCGTCTCAAACCAGAACGGCATCTGCAGTCAAACGTGTGCGCGCGGACAACGCGGCGCAAAGCGCGGCGAAGGGCACAGCGAGGGGCGCGACGCAAACGGTGCCGCGCAAGGCAGGTGCAAAGCGCGTGCTGAACGGTGCGGCGGGTCCGGCTGACGCAATGACGGTCAAGGCGTCGCGCTCGCGCGCGAAGGCCGCGGTGAGCGGCAATGGCGAATTGCCGGCCGAACTGGCGGGCACGCAGCAGACCTTCGAAGCGGATACGCTCCATGAGGGCGAAGTCGTGCGCAAGACGCGTGCATCCGTCGATACCGAGGTCGCCGTGCCGGTGCAGATCGGCGGTCTCGCGCCTGAAGTCACGCGGCCTGCGTATTGGGACAAAGCATGTGCCGATCTCGTCAAGCGCGACCGCATTCTGAAGAAGCTGATTCCGAAATTCGGACCTGTGCATCTGCTAAGCCGCGGCGATTCGTTCGTCACGCTGGCGCGCTCGGTCGTTGGTCAGCAGATTTCGGTTGCGAGTGCGCAAGCCGTTTGGGAACGCATCGAAAGTGCATGTCCGAAGCTCGTGCCGCAGCAGATCATCAGGCTCGGCGCCGCGAAACTGATCGCGTGCGGACTGTCGAAGCGTAAAACCGAGTACATTCTCGATCTCGCGCAACACTTCGTGTCGGGCGCGTTGCACGTCGGCAAGTGGACGTCGATGGACGATGAAGCGGTGATCGCCGAACTCACGCAGATTCGCGGTATTGGCCGCTGGACTGCTGAGATGTTCCTGATCTTCAACCTGTCGCGCCCCGATGTACTGCCGCTCGACGACCTCGGGCTGATTCGCGCGATCAGCGTGAATTATTTCAGCGGCGAGCCTGTTACGCGCAGCGAAGCGCGCGAAGTCGCAGCAAACTGGGAACCGTGGCGCACGGTCGCGACGTGGTACATGTGGCGCAGTCTCGATCCGCTGCCGTCGGACGAATAACGCCGCGCAGCGTGCATGCGGCACGCGGCCGCAGTCGCCCCGTCCGTTGCGTCCGCTCGTTGCATCCGCTTGTTGCACCCGAGTGTGCGGCGGGTCACATGGCGACGTGCATGGCGGCCGCGACAAAAGGCACCATAACGACTGTTGCAAGCGGCGTCCCCCGCGAGCGAGGCGAGCCTCGCCGGGAGCATGCACGAGCGGGTGCTATCGAATTTGGGATCTAATAGTTTTGAGACGGTTTGGACAGCGGCGGGCGCGGTTAGAATACGCGCTGCCGGTAAGTCGAAGGATTAAAAACCAATGAAGACCACCTTTCTGGATTTCGAGCAGCCCATCGCCGAGCTCGAAGCGAAAATTGAAGAATTGCGCTTCGTGCAGGACGATTCGGCCGTCGATATTTCGGAAGAGATCGAGCGGCTGTCGAAGAAAAGCCAGCAGCTCACGAAGGATCTTTATGCGAATCTGTCACCGTGGCAGGTGTCGCAAATCGCACGTCATCCGCAGCGCCCGTACACGCTCGACTACGTGAACGAACTGTTCACGGACTTTCACGAACTGCATGGCGACCGTTCCTATGCGGACGATCTGTCGATTGTCGGCGGCCTCGCGCGATTCAATGGCCAGCCGTGCATGGTGATTGGTCATCAGAAAGGGCGCGATACGAAAGAGCGCGCGCTGCGCAATTTCGGCATGCCTCGCCCCGAGGGCTATCGCAAGGCCGAGCGTCTCATGCGTCTTGCCGAGAAATTCGGCCTGCCGCTGTTCACGTTTATCGACACGCCGGGTGCGTATCCCGGTATCGGCGCCGAAGAACGCGGCCAGTCGGAAGCGATCGGCCGCAACCTGTATGTGATGGCCGAGCTCAAAACGCCGATCATTTCAACGATCATCGGTGAGGGCGGCTCCGGTGGCGCGCTGGCAATCGCGGTTGGCGACAGTGTGCTGATGCTGCAATTCTCCACCTACTCGGTGATCTCGCCGGAAGGCTGCGCATCGATTCTGTGGAAGAGCGCCGCGAAAGCGCCGGAAGCGGCCGAAGCGCTCGGTTTGACCGCGCATCGTCTGAAGGCGCTTTCGCTGATTGACAAGATTGTCAATGAACCGCTCGGCGGCGCGCACCGCGATCCGAAGGGCATGGCCGCATTGCTGCGCCGCGCGCTCGCCGATTCGCTGCGCCAGTTCCAGGGCATGAGCGTGGGCGACCTGCGTCAGCGCCGTTTCGACCGGCTCATGGCGTACGGCAAATTCAAGGAAACGACGCCGGGCGCGTAAGCGCGGCGCAGCGCAGCGCTTTTGCGAGCCGATTGCGTGCTTCTCGCGAGCTGATTCGGTGCTGATTCGGTGCCGATCGGGTGCTCACTGCGAGTTCATTGTCCGTCTATCGCGCGTGTTCTTTGTGCGATGAAATGAACGGGCAATGGCGGTCGGTCCGGTCCATCATCGGCGCTACGCGAGGCAAGGCGAGGAGCGCTGGCGCCGCGGGCTTTCCACCGGTCATCGGCCGCGTGCGCATCGTGCTGCACGTATCATGAGCCTGTCGTGCAGATGCGCGCCTTACTGCACCTTTGCCGTCTGTGACTCGTATCGTGACTGCTTGTCGTGAACACTTCCTCTGATCCCGCAGCCGATCGCATCGTGCTCGATGCGATCGAGGCTGCGCTTATTCACGAGCCCGCCGATACACGCATCGCCATCGCCTACAGCGGCGGTCTCGATTCGACCGTGCTGCTCGATGCGGCGGTACGCGTGGCCGGCGCGGCGCGCTGCCTTGCGTTCCACATTCATCATGGCTTGAGCCCGGATGCCAACCGCTGGCTCGCGCACGGCGAAGAGCAGGCGGCCGCGCTCGGCGTGTCGTTCGCGGCGCGTCATGTCGAAGTGCGTCGCGACGCGGGGGCCGGTGTCGAAGCCGCGGCCCGCGAGGCGCGTTATCGCGCGCTCGACGCGTTGTGCGAGAGCGAGCATGTTCGGCGCATCTGGCTTGCGCAGCACGCGGACGATCAGGCCGAAACGGTGCTGCTGCAATTGCTGCGCGGCGCGGGTCTCGCGGGACTGGCGGCGATGGCGGCCGAATATCGGCCCGCCGGCGCGGCGGTTACACGGGTGCGGCCGTTCCTGCATCTGCTGCGCGCGCAGCTCGAAGACTATGCGCGCGGTCGCGCGCTGCGCTGGATCGACGACGAATCGAATACCGACACACGCTTTGCGCGCAACGCGCTGCGTCATCACGTGCTGCCGCAGCTTGCCGTGCACTTTCCAGGCTTTCGCGATGCGCTCGCGCGCACGGCCGCGCATGCGGGCGCCGCGCAGCGCCTCGTCGACGAACTCGCACGCAACGATATGCAAAACGTCGCGAGCGACGACGACACGCACGGGTTGTCGCGCGCCGCATTACTCGAACTCGACGACGAGCGCGCGCTGAATCTGCTGCGTTACTGGATGCGCACGCTCGGTCTGCCGGCCGCATCGACGGCGCGACTCACCGATGCGCTGCGGCAGCTGCGCGATGTGCGCGACGATCATGGCTTGCGCGTCGACCACGCGGGGCAGACGCTGCGCAGCTACCGCGGCCAGATCTACTGGGAAGCGGGCGACAGCAGCGATGCCGCCGACGAAACTGCGTTCGCCGCGCGGCCTGTCAGCGAATTGACGTGGCACGGTGAGGCGGTCTGGCGCCTGTCGGCGTGGCGCGGCACGTTTGTGTTTGCGCAGGAGGCGGGCGGTGACCCGGCAGACCCGGCAGCGCACGACTTGTCGGTGATTCCCGCGGCGCTGTTGCTGCACAGGCCGTTGTCCGCTCGCGCCCGCAGCGGCGGCGAGCGTATGCGCTGCGACGCGCATGGCCCGAGCCGCACGCTGAAGAATCTGTTTCAGGAGCGGGGCGTGCCGTCGTGGAAGCGCGATGTGCCGCTGCTCTATGTGGGCGATATGTTGCTGTACGTGCCGCTGCTCGGCGTGAACCTCGCAGCGCTGGATGCGTGGTATGCCGACGATGCGAGCCGCGCGGACCATGCAAAAGACCCGCAAAAGCCGCAAGACACGCAACACGCACCGCGCGCGAGCGAGGAGGGTGCTGCCGCTGCCGCGCCGTTTGCCGATCGCTGCATCCGGATTGACTGGCGCGAAGATCTGCTGATCGCCTGATCCGCGTGGCACGCTCGTGCCGACGAACCAGCCACCGAAAGGGCTGACAAACCAGTCGATATCCGCCGATAAACCCTTTCCCCACAAGCCTTTGCGGCGCATTTGACTTGTCAAGTCGCGTCGCTTCAGGTAGGGTAGCTTGTTTGTCCGACCTGCTTTACACGCGTTTTCCGGCGCTTGGGGTCGATTCACGGTCAGCGCAAAGTCCCGAAGTCAGGTCGGATTCGAGCCCAGATTCAAGGTCAGATTCATGCCTGGATTCAGGGGCGATCCCACGGTCGATCAAGATCGATTGAGGTCGAGCAGCGAGCGGCGCATCGTCCGCGCGCGAGCCGCCGCACTACCGCCGCCACGGGTCCTACAGGGCACGTATTCGGAGCAGGGTGCGGAGCGGGATTGCGATGGCCGGACCGGTTTCGTTCCGCGTCCTGTTGAAGAGCAAAATCGGAAGGGCAAATTCGAAGGGCAAATCGCGCGTCACGCGCACGCTAACTTCGCGCCGCACACCTCGCCGTCGTTCCAGAACGTTGTGCTTCCAGCTGTGCGGCGCGTCCTCGACGTGCGGGCGCGGCGCGCATCGAGCGTCTGAAGCATTTCCAGCTTTTCCTACGGTTTAAAAACGACAATGGCACTCATCGTACACAAATACGGCGGCACCTCGATGGGCTCGGTCGAGCGCATCAAGAACGTCGCGAAGCGCGTCGCGAAATGGCACAAGGCCGGCCACCGGATGGTCGTCGTGCCGTCCGCGATGTCCGGCGAAACGAACCGCCTCATCGGTCTCGCGAAAGAAATCTCCGGTCAGCCGAGCCCGCGCGAACTCGACATGATCGCGTCGACGGGCGAGCAGGTCAGCGTCGGTTTGCTGTCGATCGCACTGCATGACGCGGGCGTCGACGCCGTCAGCTACACGGGCTGGCAAGTGCCCGTCAAGACCGACAGCGCATTCACGAAAGCGCGCATCAACGACATCGACGGCGAACGTGTGTTGCGCGACCTCGATGCGGGCAAGGTGGTCGTGATTACCGGCTTTCAGGGTATCGATCCCGAAGGCCACATCACGACGCTCGGCCGCGGCGGTTCGGATACGTCGGCCGTCGCGGTGGCCGCGGCGCTCAAGGCGGACGAGTGCCTGATCTATACCGACGTCGACGGTGTCTACACGACGGACCCGCGCGTCGTCGAAGAGGCGCGCCGGCTCGATCGCGTGACCTTCGAGGAGATGCTGGAAATGGCGAGCCTCGGCTCGAAGGTCCTGCAGATCCGCTCGGTGGAATTCGCGGGCAAATATCAGGTGAAGACGCGCGTGCTGTCGAGCCTGACCGATCCGCTGATGCCGCTCGAAAGCGAAATGTCCTCGGGCACCCTGATTACTTTTGAAGAAGACGAGACCATGGAAAAAGCAGTCATCTCCGGCATTGCGTTTCAGCGGGACGAAGCCCGTATCGCCGTGATGGGTGTGCCCGACAAGCCGGGCATCGCGTATCAGATTCTCGGTCCGATCGCCGAGGCGAACATCGACGTCGACATGATCATCCAGAACCAGAGCGTCGAGGGCAAGACGGCATTCACGTTCACGGTCGGCCGTGGCGACTATCAGCGCGCGATGGACATCCTCACGAATCAGGTGAAGGGTCATATCTCGGCCGAGCAGGTGCTCGGCGATCCGAAGGTGTCGAAGGTGTCGGTGGTCGGCGTCGGCATGCGCTCGCATGTGGGCATCGCGAGCAAGATGTTCCGCACGCTGTCGGAAGAAGGCATCAACATCCAGATGATTTCGACGTCCGAAATCAAGATCTCGGTGCTGATCGACGAGAAGTACATGGAGCTCGCCGTGCGTGCGCTGCATAGGGCGTTCGAACTCGATCAGGCCTGATCGTTCGATCGTGCGCTGCCGATTCGGCACGGTTGCGCCGGGCTGCGTCGCTGGGTTGCGTCGCCAGGTTGTCGAGGCCGGTTTCGTGGCTCTGTGGCAACTCGCGCAGCCGCGCCACGGCGATGACAGCGCGGTGACATCGCTGGCATAAAAATCGTGCCGGGGAAATTGACCTGTCTTCCTGAACCCGCTATTATCTTGGCTTCGTCGCGCTGCCTCCCTGGCGCGAGCGAAGGTTTGGGAGACGTGGCCGAGAGGTCGAAGGCACTCCCCTGCTAAGGGAGCATCTGGGCCAAAACCTGGATCGAGGGTTCGAATCCCTCCGTCTCCGCCAGTACTTCAGTATATGGCGGTGAAACCCCGTAAGTTTTCGGACTTACGGGGTTTTGTTTTGTGGGCGTCCCGTTTCATCCGCCAATGTGAAGGTCTGCGCGGCGCCAAATTCAGGAATGAAATTACCTGGGATAACCAGGCGATAGCGCGAGAACCCGCGAAAGGGCGGATCGGACCGAGGCGCGGGTGTCCGCGCAGCATCGCGATCGACGCAGCCGACTTCGACGCGCAACCCGCATGACAGACATCGCGAGCATCTGCGCATCGTGCACCGTCAAGTTTTTCACCGTGGTGCCGATAAGACACGCAACGTCGACACGCGACGCTTGCGGAGCCCCGTTGCGTCAAGGAACGCTATCGCGTGTAACTGAGCGTTACAGGCGGGGGTAGGACGCGATTTTGTGCATCAGTTATTACAAAGTTGAAATATGCTGGCCGCCTGCGTTTGTTATATTGAGATGCAGGTAGTCGACAACACGAACACACATACTCGCAAAATAGGTGAACACATGAAGACCACGCGTCTTGTTACGTTACTGGTCGGGGCGCTCGCGATCGGCGCGTCGAGTGCCGCGATGGCTGGAGGAGTGCATGTCGGTATCAACCTCGGCATCCCCGCACCGGTCTATGCCCCGGCTCCGGTGTACGCAGCTCCGCCGCCCCCGCCGCCGGTCGTGTATGCCCCGGCTCCGGTGTATGCAGCGCCGCCGGCGATCGTCATCGGCTGGCATGGCGACCGTTACTGGGACGGTCGCCGCTACTGGGGCCGCGACGAGTGGTATCGCCATCATGGCGGATACCATGGTGGTTATCACGGCGGTGGTCACGGCCACGGTCGCTGGCACTGAGCCCGGCGTGCGCAGTTCGACATTGCGCACCGCGAACACGAGTCGACTAGCAAAAAACCGCCCTTGAAGGGCGGTTTTTTTTATATCGGTTGCGGATACAACGAGCTGTGCAGCGCCCCGGTCACGCAGTGCGCTTTAACGCAGCGCCGCGGGTCAGCCGAATGCAACCTGGCTAACGTTACTCAGCCGCGGCTGCCGCCATCCCGCCGACCACCGCATTGAAGCCGCTGTCGACATGCACGATCTCCGCTGTCACGCCGGCCGCGAGATCCGACAGCAGGAATGCCGCCGTATTGCCGACCTGTTCGATCGTTACGTTGCGCTTGAGCGGCGCATTGTCTTCGACGAAATCGAGAATCTTGCCGAAGCCCTTGATGCCGCTTGCCGCGAGCGTCTTGATCGGACCCGCTGAAATACCGTTGACGCGCACGCCCTTGTTGCCGAGCGACACGGCGAGATATCGGACGCTCGCCTCGAGCGATGCCTTTGCGAGGCCCATCGTGTTGTAGTTCGGAATCGCGCGCTCGGAGCCGAGGTAGGTCAGCGTGAGCAGCGCCGCATCGTTCGACAGCATCGGCTGCGCGGCTTTCGCGAGTGCCGCGAAGCTATAGGCGGAAATATCGTGCGCGATGCGGAAGTTTTCGCGCGTCATGCCGTCGAGGAAGTCGCCCGCGATGGCTTCGCGCGGCGCAAAGCCGATCGAGTGCACGAGGCCGTCGAGGCTATTCCAGTGTTGCCCGAGCGAGGCAAAGAACGCATCGATCTGCGCATCGTCGCCGACGTCGCACGGGAAGACGAGGTTGCTGCCGAACTCGGTGGCGAACTCGGTAATGCGATCCTTGAAGCGATCGCCGACATACGTGAACGCGAGTTCGGCGCCTTCGCGCTTGCAAGCCTGCGCGATGCCGTAAGCGATGGAACGATTCGACAGCAAGCCGGTCAGCAGGATACGTTTACCAGCGAGGAAGCCCATGGATTCTCCTAATGAGGTCGGTGCACCGCATGCCCAGTCGGGTGGGCGCGCGCGGATTTTGAGTAGAATTCTCTCACATTGCAACAGGCCGGCCTTTGCAATCCGCCAGATCGGCGCTTGATCCAGGCTTGATTCACACGGGATACGGCGCCGGTACCGCGCGGGCACCGAGCCCGGTACCGCGCTTTGCACGTCCAGCACTTTCTTCGAACAAGGCACCATGACGCTCGACTCACGATGGCTTGAACCCGTTCGCGCGCCGGTGCGCATCGTGTTGCGTTTGCTGTTCGAGGAGAAGGGCATTGCGCGGTTTACGAAACAGCAGGGCGCATTGCTGTTGTTCGCTTTGCTTCTCTTCACCCCATCGGCATTCGCGGCCTACGCGATCGCGCAATACGGCCAGCCGAAATACCCGCCGGACTTCAAACACTTCGATTATGTGAACCCCGATGCGCCGAAAGGCGGCACGCTGGTGCTCGCGAATCCGGGCCGGCAGACGAGCTTCGACAAGTTCAATCCGTTCACGCTGCGCGGCAATGCGGCGCCCGGCATCGACGTGCTGTTCGAGAGCCTGACCACGGGCAGTTCCGACGAAGTCGCCTCCGCCTACGGCCTGCTTGCTGACGACATCGCCGTCGCGCCCGATGGGCTGTCGACCACGTTCCACATCAATCCTCACGCGCACTTTTCGAATGGCGACCCGGTGACCGCCGACGATGTGAAGTACTCGTTCGATACGTTGAAGAGCCCCAAAGCGGCGCCGCAATACGCCGCGTATTTCGCCGAAATCGCGCGTGCGGTGGTGCTCGACCCGGCCACGATCCGCTTCGAGTTCAAGCAGCGCGACCGCGAACTGCCGCTTCTGGCGGGCAGCATGCCGGTGTTTTCGCGCAAGTGGGGTGTGAGGCCCGACGGCAGCCGAGTGGCGTTCGATCAGCTCGCCTTCGAAAAGCCGATCGGCAGCGGGCCATATCTGATCGAGCAGTACGACAATGGCCGCAACATCACCTACAAACGCGATCCGAACTACTGGGGCGCGAAGTTGCCGGTGCGCGTCGGCATGTTCAATTTCGATCGCATCCAGTACAAGCTGTACGGCGACCCGACCGCGCGGCTCGAAGCGTTCAAGGCCGGCGAGTACGATGCGCTCGTCGAATACGTCGCGCGCAGCTGGGTACGGCGTGACGTCGGCAAGAAGTTCTACGACGGCGAACTGATCAAGCGCGAGTTTGTGCAGCACAACGGCACCGGCATGCAGGGTTTTATCCTGAACCAGCGGCGAGCGCTCTTTCAGGACGTGCGCGTGCGCGAGGCACTCGATCTCGCACTCGACTTCCAGTGGCTCAACCGGCAACTGTTCTACAACCAGTACAAGCGCATCGACAGCTTTTTCGTCAACACCGACTGGCAGGCCAAAGGATTGCCGTCGCCAGGCGAGCTGAAGCTGCTCGACCCGTACCGCGCGCAACTCGAGCCTTCGGTATTCGGTTTGCCGCCCGTGCAACCCGATACCGATCCGCCCGGTTCGCTGCGTGCCAATCTGCTGAAGGCGCGCGAGCTGCTCGCGCAAGCGGGCTGGACCTACCGCGACGGCGCATTGCGCAATGCGAAGGGCGAGCCGTTCGAATTCGAGATTCTCGACGACTCCGGTTCCGCGCAGAGTTTCGAACCCGTCATTGCACCGTATGTCCGTAACCTGCAAAAGCTCGGCATCAACGTGCGCATGCGTGTGGCGGACTTCGCCGTTTATCAGAAGCGCCTCGACGCATTCGACTTCGACGTGACGACACTGCGTTATCCCGATACGCAGGTGCCCGGCTCCGATATGGTCGACCGCTTCGGCAGCAAGGCCGCCATGGAGCCCGGCTCGGGCAACCTGATAGGCCTCAGGTCGCCGGCCGTCGATGCGATTCTGCGCGCGCTCGTCGGCGCGCAGACGCTCGAGCAACTGAGCGACGCGACGCACGCGCTCGACCGCGTGCTCATGCATGGTTACTATGTCGTGCCGCAGTGGTATAGCGCGACCCATCGTGTTGCGTTCAAGCGCGGGCTCGCGTGGCCGAAAACCTTGCCGCTGTACTATTCGGCGGAAGGCTGGATCGTGTCGATGTGGTGGTTCGCGCCGCCGCAAGCGGCGCAACGGCCCGTGCAGCAAGCGGTGGAACAAGCGGTGGAACAAGCGGCGCAAGCCTCGCACTAACGCAGCGCGACGCCTGTCTTTCGCCACAGCGTCGCAACGTCTTTCGATCGACTGCCTTACCACACCGGATCGCCGCCATGTGGAGCTACATCCTCAAACGTCTGTTGCTGATGATCCCGACACTGATCGGCGTGCTAACTGTTACGTTTATCGTGATCCAGTTCGTGCCGGGCGGCCCGGTCGAACAGGCCGTGCACGAACTGCGCCGCAGCAGCGCGGAAGGCGGCACGCCGTTCGGGCTGCGCGCGCATAGCGGTGTCGACGCGCAGCAGATTGCGCAACTGAAGGCGCTGTACGGTTTCGACAAACCGCCGCTCGAGCGATACTGGCTCATGCTCAAGCGCTTCTCGCGTTTCGATCTCGGGCAAAGCTATTTCCGCCATCAGAGCGTGTGGTCGCTGATCGTGCAGAAGCTGCCCGTGTCGATCAGCATCGGCCTCTGGACGTTCTTTCTGACCTATCTGATATCGATCCCGCTCGGCATCGCCAAGGCTGTGCGCAACGGCTCGCATTTCGACGTCGCGACGAGCTTTATCGTGCTGATCGGTTACGCGATCCCGGGTTTCGTGCTCGGCGTGCTGCTGCTCGTGCTGTTCGGCGGCGGCAGCTTTCTGCAACTGTTTCCATTGCGCAATCTGACCTCGGACAACTGGGACCAGTTGAGCCTCGTCGGCAAAGTGCTCGACTATCTGTGGCATATCACGCTGCCGATCGTCGCTTCGGTGGTCGGCAGTTTCGCCGTCGTCACGATGCTCACGAAAAACTCGTTTCTCGACGAAATCCGCAAGCAGTATGTGCTGACCGCGCGCGCGAAGGGCTTGTCCGAGCGCCGCGTGCTGTGGAAGCACGTGTTTCGCAATGCGCTGCTGCCGCTGATCGTCGGTTTCCCGGCGGCGTTTATCGGCGCGTTCTTTACCGGCAGTCTGCTGATCGAAACGCTGTTCTCGCTCGACGGGCTCGGCCTGCTCTCGTACGAATCGGTAACGAGGCGCGACTATCCGGTCGTGCTCGGCACGCTGTACCTGTTCACCCTGATCGGTCTCGTCACGAAGCTGATTTCAGATCTCTGCTACGTGTGGGTCGACCCGCGCATTCAATTCGAACAACTGGAGCGCTGACTTGAACCGCGTCCGTACCGATGCCGAACCGATTTCGCGCGACACGCCGGTGCGCGCATTCGTCTCGCCGACGCCCGCGCGCCGTGTGTGGGCGCGCTTCAGGAAGCAGCGGCTCGGTTACTGGAGTCTCGTCGTCTTTATCGTCGCGTTTGCGGCGAGCCTCGCGGCGCCGCTGTGGTGTAACGACAAGCCGCTCGTGGTCCGCTACGACGGCCACCTGTATTTCCCGCTTTTCGAGACGTATCCGGAAACCACGTTCGGCGGCGACTTTCCGACGCCCGCCGATTATCTCGACCCGTACATCCGGCACCGCTTCGAGCTGAACGGCAACTTCGCGGTCTATCCGCCGAATCCGTACTACTACGACACGCTGAACTATTTCTCAAAGGTGCCGAACCCGGCGCCGCCGTCGCGCGCCAACTGGCTCGGCACCGACGCGCAGGGCCGCGATCTGGTCGCGAGGCTCGTGTACGGCTTTCGCGTGTCGGTCGAGTTCGCGCTCGTGCTGACGCTGATCGGCACCGTGCTCGGCGTGCTGGCGGGCGCCGTGCAGGGTTTTTTCGGCGGCAGGACCGATATTGTCGGCCAGCGGCTGATCGAAATCTGGAGCGCGCTGCCGGAACTGTACTTGCTGATCATTTTCGCGTCGATCTTCGAGCCGGGTTTTGTTCTGCTGATCGTGTTGCTGTCGCTGTTCGGCTGGATCGGTCTGTCCGATTACGTGCGCGCGGAGTTTCTGCGCAATCGCCAGCAGGACTATGTGCGCGCCGCGCGTGCGATGGGGCTGTCGAACTGGCAGATTATCTGGCGCCATGTACTGCCCAACAGCCTGACGCCCGTCATCACGTTCCTGCCGTTCCGCATGAGCGGTGCGATCCTCGCGCTGACGAGCCTCGATTTTCTTGGCCTCGGCGTTCCGCCGCCGACGCCGAGTCTCGGCGAACTGCTGTCGCAGGGCAAGGCGAACCTCGACGCATGGTGGATCTCGATGTCGACGTTCTGCGTGCTCGTCGTCACGCTGATGCTTCTGACGTTCATGGGCGACGCGCTGCGCAATGCGCTCGATACGCGTCTCTCCGATGCGATGCGCGCCGGAGGCAACCAGTGAGCGACGCGATGCGAAACCCGCGCGAGCCGCTTGAGCGCGATGAGCGGCATGAACGGCATGAGACCGACGCGCCGCTGCTGCAAATCGAACACCTGAACGTGCGCTTCGGCGATACCGTCGCGGTCAGCGACGTCTCGCTGTCGATCGCGCGCGGCGAACGCGTCGCGCTGGTCGGCGAATCGGGTTCGGGCAAAACCGTGACGGCGCTGTCCATCCTGCGTTTGCTGCAGGATGCGCAGACGAGCGGTGCGATCCGCTTCGATGGCGAAGACCTGCTCGCGAAAAGCGAACGCGCGATGCGCGGCCTGCGCGGCTCCGACATCGCGATGATCTTCCAGGAACCGATGACGGCGTTAAACCCGCTCTATTCGGTCGGCGAGCAGATCGCGGAAACCATCGTGCTGCACGATGGCGTGTCGGCCGCCGAGGCGCGCAAGCGCGCGGTCGAACTGCTCGGGCGCACCGGCATTGACGAGCCCGGCAAGCGCGTCAACAGCTACCCGCATCAGTTGTCGGGCGGGCAGCGGCAGCGCGCGATGATCGCCATGGCGCTCGCATGCCGACCGCGCCTGTTGCTTGCCGACGAACCGACCACCGCGCTCGACGTGACGATCCGCGCGCAGATCGTCGAACTGCTGCTCGAACTGCAGCGCGAGGAAGCGCAAAAGCGCGGGATGGCCGTGCTGCTGATCACGCACGATCTGAACCTCGTGCGCCATTTCGCGCAACGCATCGCGGTGATGGAGAAGGGTGTGCTGGTCGAAAGCGGGCCCGTCGCGCAGGTGTTCGGCTCGCCGCAGCACCCGTATACGCAGCGGCTGCTCGAAAGCCGCCCGCAGCGCACGGTGGTGCCGGTGCTGCCGATCGCGCCGGTGCTGCTCGATGCGCGCGAGGTGTCGGTCGACTTCAGGACGAAGCTGCCGGGCATGGCCGGCTGGTTCCGCTCGGGCCGCTTTCGCGCGGTCGACGACGCGACGATCACGGTGCGCCAGGGCGAGACGCTCGGCATCGTCGGCGAATCGGGCTCGGGCAAGTCGACGCTCGCGATGGCGCTGCTCGGCCTGCAGCGCGTCACGCGCGGCGCGATCGAGTTTCAGGGCAGAGCGCTCGCGAGCTACCGCGGTCGCGAAAAGACCGCGCTGCGCTCGAACCTGCAGGTCGTGTTTCAGGACCCGTTCAGCTCGCTGTCGCCGCGCTACACGATCGAGCGGATCGTCGGCGAAGGGTTGGCGCTGCATCAGCCGCAGCTCGACGCGGCGTCGCGCCGCGAGAAGGTCGTGTCGGTGCTGCGCGAGGTCGGCATCGACCGCACCGCGCTGTACCGGTATCCGCACGAGTTTTCGGGCGGTCAGCGGCAGCGCATCGCGATCGCGCGGGCGCTCGTGGTCGAGCCGCGCATTCTGATCCTCGACGAACCGACGAGCGCGCTCGACGTGTCGATCCAGCAGCAGGTATTGAAGCTTCTGGCGGGTTTGCAGAAGAAATATAACCTCGGCTTTATATTCATCAGTCACGATCTGGCCGTGATCGGCGCGATGGCGCATCGCGTCGCGGTCATGAAAAACGGATCGATAGTCGAGAGCGGCGACGTTGAGAAAATTTTTGCGTCGCCATCGCACCCTTACACCCGAAAGCTGCTGAACGCGGCGTCTGGTGGTGAAAATTCACTGTTGTAACCAATTGTATGTCTTTCTCAATTGTTTTTTTCTATTCCTTTTGACACTCGAATACTTACTGGCTAGTATCGACCAAACTTTTTTCCTAGTTCTCTGATTTTTAGGCAAAAACTACCGACCAATGCAGCACCGATCTCTACCCCAGGCTTGTACGCGCGTCGTCGCCGGGATGTTCATTGGCGTACTGATGGTGGCAGCTTCCGGCACGTTTGCCGACGAAGTAAGCAGCTTTAACCAGAATGCCGCATTTTCGACGCCCACCAGTTTCTCGGGCGCCGGATCGAATTTCCTGATTCCCTCCGTTCCTTCCAGCAGTTCGCCGAGCAACGCGCCGGCCGCATCGGCTTCGTCGTCCTCGTCTGCTTCGTCTGACGCGTCGTCGAGTACGAGCGGTGCACGCTCGTTCCTGTCGGGCGTCGCCGGCAAGGCTGGCGACGTCGTCGTGGGCGCGTTGAACCTGATCGGCGTGCGCTACCGCTGGGGTGGCTCTTCGCCGGATTCCGGGCTCGATTGCAGCGGTTTCGTGCGCTACGTGTTCCAGGACACGCTCGGTCTCGCGCTGCCGCGCCGCGCCGAGGAAATGAGCCGCGTCGGCGAAAAGGTTCGCGTGACCGATCTGAAGCCGGGCGATCTCGTGTTCTTCAATACGATGCGCCGCACGTTCTCGCACGTGGGCATCTATATCGGCGACAACAAGTTCGTGCACTCGCCGTCGACGGGCAGCACGATCCGCGTCGACGACATGGACGACGCGTATTGGGAAAAGCGCTTTACCGGCGCGCGCCGCGTCGAGACGTCGTTCTCACCCGACCAGCAGCAGGATTTTCGTCAGCGCGTGAGCGCGACGATCGGCGGCAGCAACTAATTGCGGTATGACGGCTGTCGGTGCTCCGGCGGCCGTGGTTGGAATGGCCGTCCGAATGACGAAAGGCCCGCTTGACCGGAATCGACCGGCAGCGGGCCTTTCGATTTGATGCGGCGTTTATTCGAAACACATCCCTTGGCGGCGCTCATGACCCTCGCGCCTCTGGCCGTCTCATACCGCCACGCGGCTCGCCGCAAGCTTGCGCTGTAGTTCCGGCATGATCTTCGCGACCGCTTCCTCGCCGGCGAGAATCGCCGCATTGCGCTGCCCGAAGTCGCTGCTGCTCATCGCCGCCAGATTCGGGCGAATCACGATATCGGCGTACTTGTCGAGCTCGTAGGCCTTGATGGTCTGGCCCATGATCGTGAAAGTCTGCATCAGCACGTCGAACGAACTGTCCGTCAGGCCTGTTTCGGGGCGTGCGGAGATATCGACCGCGATCACGAAGTCCGCGCCCATCTTGCGCGCGAACGACGCCGGCACGGGGCTTACGAGGCCGCCGTCGACGTACTCGTGCACGCCGATCTTCACCGGCTCGAACAGCGACGGCACGCTGCACGATGCGCGCACCGCAACGCCGGTATTGCCGCGCTGAAACAGGATGGGCTGGCCGGTTTTCAGATCGGTCGCGACGACACCGAGCGGCTTCGCCATCTTTTCGATCGGCCGGTTATCGAGCGTCGTGTTCAGGTAGTTCTGCAGCGCGACGCCTTGCAGAAAGCCGCGCGTGCGAAACGGCATGGCCCAGTCGCTGAGCGACGCTTCATCCATTTTCAACGCGAGGCGATTGAGCGCGAAGCCGTTCATTCCCGACGCGTATAGCGCGCCGACCACCGAGCCCGCGCTCGTGCCGCATACGAGATCGACCTCGACGTTGCGCGCTTCGAGCGCCTTGATCACGCCGATATGCGCAAAGCCGCGCGCCGCGCCGCCGCCGAGCGCGAGCCCGACGCGCAGCGGCCGTGGCCTGACGACGGGCGGCGGCGCGACCGGTGACGGATTCGCCGCGGTGCTGTCGGACGGTTTGACGGGTTCGGGTTGCTTGCTGCCGGGCAGCGCGCAGGCGCTCAGGACGGCCGAAGCCGCCGCCAGCGAAAAGTGGCGGCGCGAAAGACGGGGCGAGGACTGTTTCAACGAATTCTCCAGCCGCGACATGCGTGCGGGCCGCGGCGCGCACATCATAAAGCAAAGCGTTCGGCGTGCGACAGATCGGCGAGACACGTATCCAATCGTGATCGAACGGCAAAGGTATAATTCGCGTCTTCGCATTTGATTCGCCGCCCCGCGAGCTCCACCGTGACTGCCCTCATGAACACCCCCGCCGATACCGCCGCCAGTACCTCCGCCAACACGACGGTCCGCACCCGGTTCGCGCCGAGCCCGACCGGTTTCATCCACCTCGGCAATATCCGCTCCGCGTTGTATCCGTGGGCGTTTGCGCGCAAATCGAAGGGCGTGTTCATTCTGCGTATCGAAGACACGGACCTCGAACGTTCGACCGAGGCCTCGGTGGACGCAATCCTCGAAGGGATGGCGTGGCTCGACCTCGATATCGACGAGGGCCCGTTCTATCAGATGCAGCGCATGGATCGCTATCGCGAAGTGCTGCAGCAGATGGTGGAGAAGGGGCTTGCGTACCCGTGCTACATGTCGACCGAAGAGCTCGATGCGTTGCGCGAGCGGCAGCGTCTCGCGGGCCTGAAACCGCGCTACGACGGCACGTGGCGTCCCGAACCGGGCAAGGTGCTGCCCACGCCCCCCGAGGGCGTGAAGCCCGTGCTGCGCTTCCGTAATCCGCTGACGGGCACCGTCGCGTGGGACGATGCGGTGAAGGGGCGCGTCGAGATCTCGAACGAGGAACTCGACGACCTCGTGATCGCGCGTCCGGACGGCACGCCGACGTACAACTTCTGCGTGGTCGTCGACGATCTCGACATGCGCATCACGCATGTGATTCGCGGCGACGATCACGTGAACAACACGCCGCGCCAGATCAATATCCTGCGCGCGCTCGGCGGCGAAGTGCCGGTCTACGCGCACCTGCCGACCGTGCTCAACGAGCAGGGCGAAAAGATGAGCAAGCGCCACGGCGCGATGAGCGTGATGGGCTACCGCGATGCCGGCTATCTGCCGGAAGCGGTGCTCAACTATCTCGCGCGCCTCGGCTGGTCGCACGGCGACGCCGAAATCTTTTCGCGCGAGCAGTTCATCGAATGGTTCGACCTCGAGCATCTGGGCAAATCGCCGGCGCAATACGATCACGACAAGCTCAACTGGTTGAATAACCACTACATCAAGGAAGCGGACAACGCGCGCCTTGCCGACCTCGCGAAGCCGTTCTTCGCGGAACTCGGCATCGATGAAGCGACGCTAGCCAACGGCGCCGATCTTCCCGCCGTCATCGGTCTGATGAAGGACCGCGCGTCGACGGTGAAGGAAATCGCGGCCAACGCGGCGATGTTCTATCGCGAACCGAGTCCGGAACCCGAAGCGCTCGCGCAGCACGTGACCGATGCGGTGCGTCCGGCGCTGGCCGAACTCGCCGACGCGCTGCAGACCGTCGAGTGGAGCAAGGAAGCGATTGCGGCGGCAATGAAGGCCGTGCTCGCGTCGCAGAAGCTCAAGATGCCGCAGCTTGCGATGCCGGTGCGCCTGCTCGTGGCCGGCACGACGCATACACCGTCGATCGACAGCGTGCTGATGCTGTTCGGCCGCGAGACAGTGGTGAGCCGGATCGGCAAGGCGCGCGGTTGAGGCGCCGCTACTGTCGATACAAAAGGTATTTACAAAGCGGGATTTGATGTCTAAAATCTCGCTTCTGTTCTGCAAGGGGGTATAGCTCAGCTGGGAGAGCGCTTGCATGGCATGCAAGAGGTCAGCGGTTCGATCCCGCTTACCTCCACCACTACAGGTCAGCAGACAGAGTCAAAGAAGTACCGCTTCAAAAGCACGGCTTCAAAGCACATAAAGCACGGCTTTAAAACAAAACTTCGAAGCAAAACTTCAAAGCAAAACAAGCCCCGAACGAATTCGTCGGGGCTTTGTTTTTTCTATCGCCGCTTTTTTGCCGCACGTTCGTCGCGAACGACCATTACGGCGCAAGCCGCGTAAACACAAAATCGTGGTTCTTCACGCGCGCCTGATGGCAAGCGAAGCAGGTCTGGTGTTGCGCGAGATCGGCCGGCTGCCCGTCGATGAAGCGGCCGAAACCCCAGCCGCCCGAGTCCCGATAGCGCTTCGAATCCTTGACCATCACCTGTACGGTCGTCGCGGCGCCGGGTACCGAGGCCGGGCCGAACTCAGTAGAGGGCACACGCTTCCACGCGAGCTTCACGAGTATGGAGCCGTCCGGAAACGGCAGCGTGTTCTTCTCGAGCGCCTTCATCACGGTCGGATTGCCGAGCACGATGCGCAGTTCGTCGAGCGGATCGGCCTCCTCGGCCGGCGCGACGAACTGCCACTTGCGATAGCCGTGCGGAATCGTGACGCCGTAGATCGGCGACGCCGCTGCGGCAGGCGCATCGCGAGTCTCGTTTGCAGCGAACGGCGTCGTCGACGCAAGCGACAGCAGCAACGTGGCGACGAGGCCACTTCGGGAACATTTCACTCGAACTCCTTCTTTTGCTGATGTTCTGATGTTGCATAAGCTATCCATCGATGTGGATTGCCAGGTAACGGTTAAACCTGAGTCAAACCCGAGTCGCAGCGAGTCACAGCGAGTCACAGCGAGTCAAACCCAGGCGAACCGCAGGCCAGGCGAAACGCAGACGAAACGCGCGCGATGCCGCGAGGCGTCGACCTTTATCGTACCGGGCCAGCGTCTTCGGCGCGGGCCGTGCCGTTTGCGCCGCCGCCAGCGGGGCCGGCGCTATTTGCGGTCGCCGCGGTCGCACCGGCTTCATCGCAGCGAGCCAACTCGGCGACCTGCAGCACTTCGCCTGTCGACGCGCGCTCGACGAACGCGACCACGCCTTGCTTCGCCGACGGCGCAATCGCGTAGCTGCCCGTGAGCCGCGCATGGCCGCCGACGACCGGCACCGGCCCGAACCAGTTGCGCGTCACGCGATCGTGATGCAGCGTTGCGCCCGCGTTCTCGCCGCCCTTGATGTCGCTTTTCAGCCCGTCTTCGTAGACCGCGACGTATGCGAATGCGTCGCTCGGCAGCGGTGTGCGCGCATCGATACGCGCGTCGAATGCCACCATGCCCGACGCCGACGATTGCGCGCCGATGCGGATGTCGGCCGGCGCCGGCTGCGCGTCGAGCTGCTCCACGCGCGCGCCGAAGCCCGTATCGCTGGACCAGCCGCGCAGCTCCTCACCGCCGACGAACACCGCCGGCGTATAGACGATATGCGAGCCGCCCTTCGAACTCAGATACTTCTGCCGCGCGGTGAAGGCGGGTTGCGCGAAACGGTCGCGCCAGTCGGCGTTGTCCCAGTAGTCGACATGCAGCGCGAGCGGCACGACCGCGTCGCGATGCCGCGTGCGGTTCAGTTGGCTCAGCCAGTTATCGGCGGGCGGACAGCTGTTGCAGCCCTCGCTCGTATAGAGCTCGACGAGCGCGACGCGATGCGCGGGACTGGCGACGCTGCACGCGCGCCCGGGCGCGGCGTGAGCGGTGACGGCGATGCCTGAAACAAGAAGCGCGGCATGCGCGAGGCAGGTCGGTATCCGCATGACGAGATCCAGAAGCGTTGTACGTGCACGCATTGGAACGCAAACACGTATCTGGCTGATGTCCGGATTGAGGCGCGACAGCCGCGCAAATGCCGTCAAGCGGCGCTCGAGGCGTGCGTTCGCGTATCCGTATTGCGGCCGGATACATTGCGATACAAAAAAGAAGGGCGCGCTTCGTAGTAAAGCGCGCCCCGCAGGAGGGACAGTGATCTGAAACGCCGCTTACCCGTTGGGTCGGCGGGTCGGAGCGCCTGAAACGCGCCTGAAACGCGGTCGAAACACGCGTTAAGCCGAGTGCTTCTTCGCCTCGTCGCGCCAGTAATGTTGCTGCTTCCAGCCAAGCAGGCGTTTCAGCTTTTCATTGCTGAGCAGCGTTTCGAACTCGCCCAGCTTCTTTTTGACCGGCACGTCCGGATAGTAGCGTTTGATCAGTTCGGCGCTCGGCACATCGGACGACACATCGTCGGCGGCGATGTTCATGACCTCGAAGCCGAGCCCGTCCTTCTCGATGGCAAGGCGGCATGCGTTCGCGAGATCGCGCCCGTCGATGTAGCTCCACGCGATGCGCTTGCGCATGCCCGGGTCCTTGAGCCATTCCTTGTTGAACTTCGCGTAGTCCTCGGGATCGAGCACATTGCCGATACGGAAGCAATAGATGTCCGAGCCCGTGCGCGCGTGAAACGCCTTCGCGGTCACTTCGTTGATGACCTTCGAGGTCGCGTAGCTGTCCATCGGGTCGACCGGATAGTCTTCGTCGAGCGGAAAGTACTGCGGGTTGCGATGCCGGTGCGCGAACACGACGCCGTACGTCGTTTCGCTCGACGCGACGATCACCTTGCGGATGCCGAGCTTCGACGCCGCATCGAGAATGTTGTACGTGCCCATCACGTTGATGCGGAACACTTCGTTGTCGGGCGTCACCATGATGCGCGGAATCGCCGCGAAGTGGACGATCGCGTCGATCGGCTTCGGCTCGAGGTCGTCGACGAATTCCGCCGGCGCAGTGCTCGACGCGAGCGCGTTGAACACCTGGCCCGCGTCGGTGATGTCGGTGATCAGCGTGCGCGCCGTGCGCTTCGCCATCGGCACGCGGTCGAGGTTCATCACTTCGTAGCCGTGCTCGACGAGATTCTCGACGACCCACTTGCCGGCGAGGCCGCTGCCGCCGGTCACTACCACTCGCTTCGTCATGCGGTTTGCTCCTTGTAAGGATGTTGGCGGGGCCGGACCCGCGGTTCGCGTGCATTTTCGCGCGCACGTCGCGGTCCGGACCTTACCCGAAGCTTAGCGAGTTCCTGGCGAACCGGCTGTGACGGACGTCATAGTTGGCCCCGGGACAACCCCAATGGGTTTGTATGACGCCCGTCACAGTTTCCTGGCGCGGTATGCACCTAAGATCATCGCGGTGTCGAGGCCTGGAGCAGCGCTCAGAGCCGACCTCGAAGCCGACACCGAAGCGCCGAACCGCACAAGACCGAGCGACAGCGAGGAGACATCCGTTGAGAGCCATCCCGTCGAAAACCGAAGCACCCGCTGTGCCGGCGCCGCTTGCGATGCTGCGCGCGGGCCTGCGCATCCGCGAGCTCAATATTCTCGCGGTGCTGATCCTCGTCGGTGTGCTGATCAGCCTGTTCTCGCCGTATTTCCTGACGACCAACAATCTGATGGGCGTGTTCCGCTCGTTTTCGCTGACCGCGATCATGGCCGTCGGCATGATGCTCGTCATTATCACGGGCGGCATCGACCTGTCGGTCGGCTCGGTGATGGGCCTCTCGTCGCTCGTGACCGCGCTGTCGTTCCAGCATGGCCTCGGCGCCTTCGCGGCGGTCGCGGCGGGCCTGTTGACCGGCGTGATCGTCGGCGCGTTCAACGGCTTTCTCGTGACGCGTATCCAGTTGCCACCGTTCATCGCGACGCTCGGCACCCTGAGCATCGGCCGCGGCCTCATGTACATCATCACGAAAGGCGTGCCGGTCACGCCCGATGTACCCGACAGTTTCACGTATATCGGTCAGGGCTATATCGGCTTCGTGCCGTTTCCGGTCGTCGTGATGGCGGTGCTGGCCGTGTGCTTTTCGATCGTGATGCGGCGCACGCGCTTTGGCCGGCACGTCTATGCGACGGGCGGCAACGAAACGGCGGCGCTGCTGAGCGGCGTGCGCACCGCGCGCGTGAAGTTCATCGTCTATGCGCTGTCCGGCGCAATCGCGGCGCTCGCCGGCGTGATCAGCTTTTCGCGCTTCGTCTCGGCGGAACCGGCGGCCGGCTTCGGTGCGGAACTCGACGTGATCGCGGCCGCCGCGATCGGTGGCGCGAGCCTGTCGGGCGGCGCGGGCAGCGTCGAGGGCGCGATCATCGGCGCGGCGCTGGCCGGCATCATCACGAACGGCGTGGTGCTGCTCAATATCGACACCTACGCGCAGCAGACCATCACGGGCTGCGTGATCCTGATCGCCGTGAGCATCGACATCTGGAGGCTGCGCCGCAAGGGGCGATAAGCAGACGAACCGGGCGAGCTCGCGCGTACCGTGCGCCTGACAGACGAGCAAAGAGCAACTGTTGAACGACCGATGATTGACCCATGACTGACCTATAAGCGACCGACAAAATCTGGAGACGACATCATGCAACCGAAACTGCTACGCGCGGCACTCGCGCAGAGCGTGCTGGCAATTCTCGCGCTCGGCACGAGCGCGGCCCATGCGAAAGACGCGAAAGACATATCGATCGCGGTGATCCCGAAGGTCGCCGTGCCTTTCTTCGACGACTGCAACAACGGTGCGCAAGCCGAAGCGAAGAAGCTCGGCGTCAAGTATCAATGGGTCGTGCCGCAGAACACACAGGGCTCGACGCAGGTGCAGATTATCGAAGATCTGATGTCGAAGCACGTCGACGGCATTGCGATCTCGGTCAACGAGCCGAAGTCGGTCGAAAGCGTGATGAAGCGCGCGGAAAAGAGCGGCATCAAGGTGCTGACGTACGATTCGGATTCGCCGAAAAGCGGCCGGTCGATGTATATCGGCACGAGCAATGTATCGGCCGGTGAAACGATGGCCGAAACGATGGCGAAGGCGCTCAACGGCAAAGGCGACGTCGCGATCGTCACGGGGCAACTCGGTGCCGTCAACCTCAACGAACGGATTGCCGGCATCAAGCAGGGGCTCGCGAAATACCCGGGCATCAAGATCGTCGAAACGCAGGGCACCGACGACGATCTCGCGAAAGGCGTGTCGGTCGTCGAAACGACGTTGCGCGCGCATCCGCAATTGAAGGGTATTTTCGGCGTGAGCCAGGTCGGCGGCCCGGCGGTCGCGAAAGTGCTCGATACGCGCGAATTCGGTTCGATGAAGGGCAAACTCGAAGTGCTTGCGTTCGACGATCTGCCCGATACCGTGAAGGGCGTTCGCGACGGCACGATTCAGGGCATCATGGTGCAGCGGCCGGTGACAATGGGCAAGCTCGCGGTCGATCACCTCGTGGCGCAGATTCAGGGCACGCAGACGCAGGCCAAGGATATCGACACCGGCGTGACTGTCGTGACGAAGGACAATCTCGGCAGTTATACGAAATAATTGCGCGAAATAACTGCGCGAAATAACTGCGCGAAATAACTGCGCGAAATAACTGCGCGAAATAACCGCGCGAAATAACCGCGCGAAATAACCGCGCGAAGTAACCGCGCAAACCGACTGCGCCGGGTAACCCGGCGCAGTCGCTCGCCGAAACAGGGGCATCTGATGACGCCGTTCCTCGAAGTTCGCGATATCTCGAAGACGTTTCCCGGCGTGCGCGCGCTTAACCGCGTCACGCTCGAGGTCGCGCGCGGTGAAGTGCTCGCGCTCGCCGGAGAGAACGGCGCGGGCAAGAGCACGCTGATGAAAATCCTCACGGGCGTGCTCGCGCCCGATGCGGGTGGCGAGCGCGGTAGCGACGCAGCTGGCGAAATCCGCATCGATGGCGAGCCCGTGACGCTGCGCGACGGCAATCACGCGCGCGAACTCGGGATCGGTATCATCTATCAGGAGCTGTCGGTCGTCGACAACCTGAACATTGCGGAAAACATCTTTCTCGCGCGCGAGCCGCTCAATCGCCTCGGTCTGATCGACCGCGCGAAGATGAACGACGCGGCGCGCGCGCTGCTCGATACGATCGGCATGGCGCTCGACCCGCGCACGCCGGTCAGCGAACTCAGCGTCGGCCAGAAGCAGATGGTCGAGATTGCGAAGGCAATTTCCTGCGATTCGAAGATCATCATCATGGATGAGCCGACCGCGTCGCTGAGCCATCACGAGACGCGCATTCTGCTCGACCTGATCAAGCGGCTGCGCACGCAGAATATCGGCATCGTCTATATTTCTCATCGGCTCGATGAACTGTTCGAACTGGCCGATCGCGTCACCGTGCTGCGCGACGGCTCGACGGTCGGCAGTGCGCCGATCGCCGAAGTCACGCGCGAGTGGCTCGTGCGCAAGATGGTCGATCGCGAGCTGAGCGACCTGTATGCGGTGTCGGAATCGCATGCGACGCGCGAGGTCGTGCTCGAAGTGCGCGATCTGTCGCTGCGCACGCGCGACAGATCGCCGGCGCGGATTCGCGAAATCAGCTTTGCCGTGCATCGCGGCGAGATTCTCGGCATCGCGGGCCTCGTCGGCTCGGGGCGCACCGAGATCATGGAGATGATCTTCGGCATGCGGCCGTGCACGGGCGAGATACTCATCGAAGGCAGGAAAGTGTCGATCGCGCGGCCGCACGACGCGATCATGCACGGCATCGGTTTCGTGACGGAAGATCGCAAAGGGCAGGGACTCGTGGCCGGCATGAGCATTCGCGAGAATTTCAGCCTCACGCATCTCGAAACGTATGCGCCGTTCCAGTTCGTGCGGCGCGCGGCCGAAGACGAGCGTTGCCGCCAGTTCGTGCGCACGCTCGGCGTGAAGACGCCGACGATCGAGCAGAAGGTGATCAATCTGAGCGGCGGCAACCAGCAGAAGGTCGTGCTCGCGAAGTGGGTCGCGCGCGAGCCGCGCGTGCTGATCGTCGACGAGCCGACGCGCGGCATCGATATCGGCGCGAAAGCGGAAGTGCATGCGCTGCTCGGGCGGCTTGCCGCGCAGGGGATTGCGATTATCGCGATCTCGTCGGATTTGCAGGAAGTGCTCGCCATCAGCGACCGGATTCTCGTCGTGCGCGAAGGGCGGTTGAACGGCGTGTTCGAGCGTGCAGAGGCGTCGCAGGAGCGCGTGATGGCGGCGGCAACGGCCTAGCGCGTTTGACGATCGCGCGGCGCGTAGCGAGCGCCGCCACGCAATGGATTTTCAAACGGAGACGGAACGAAGATGACCACGATTGTCGTAGTGCATACGGGCCCGGTAACGGTGCAGCCGCTCAAGGACCAATTCAAGGATCAGCTGCCCGACGCGCGCGTGATCAATATCGTCGACGACAGCCTGCTGAACGACGTGCGCGCAGCCGGCCATCTGACGCCCGAAGTGACGCAGCGCATGTACTCGTACATGTCGAACGCGCAGGCGATGAACGCCGACTACATCCTGAACGCGTGCTCGTCGGTCGGCGAGGCGGTCGATCAGTTGCGCGGCATCATCCGCACGCCGATCGTCAAGGTAGACGAAGCGATGGCGCTCGAAGCGAGCCGCATCGGCAAGCGCATCGGCGTGGTGGCGACCGTGAAGACGACGCTCGAACCGACCGTGCGCCTGATTCGCAAGAAGGCGGCCGAGCAGAAGCGCGAGGTGACGGTAATCGAGCGCGTCGCGGAAGAGGCGTTCGAGGCGCTGCTCGCGGGCGATACCGCGCGGCACGACGAGATTCTGAAGCAGACCATCGTCGGGCTTGCGGATGAAGTCGACGTGGTGGTGCTCGCGCAGGTGTCGATGGCGAGGCTCGTCCCTTCGCTTGGCAATACGCGCGTGCCGGTGCTGTCGAGCCCGCAAAGCGGCGTGAAGATGCTGATCGAAGCGTTGCAGCACACGCGCTGAGGCGTGCCGGCCGGTGAGCGGGACCGGGCGAGGCGCGTCGGCAAACGTGGCCTCAGGCCCGCACCAGCGGCGCCTTGTACGCGTGGTCCTGATTGGCCGGTTTCGCCGCGATTCCGGCCGTTGCCGCTGTTCCGACGACGCTCGCACCATGCGCGGTCGTGACGGCAGCGGCGGCCGGCGCTGCCAGCCCCGGCAGGAACTGCGCGACGAACGCCGGCGTCAGCACGATCTTGCGCTCATGCGTATCGACGAGGCCCTCGGCCTTCAGATCGCTGAAGTGCCGGTTCACCGATTCGCGCGACGTGCCGATAAATTCCGCGAGCTTGTCCTGCGCGATGGACAGGTCGATTAGCACCGCGCCCGCGCGTTCGCCGTGCGCGAACGGCGTGCCGATCTGCGTCGCGAACATCGACAGGATATTGACGAGGCGCTTGCGCACGTCGTGCAGCGACAGGTTTTCGATCAGCTTTTGCGCTTCCTGCCAGCGTTGGTGGTGGCTTCTGAGCACGAACTGGTTGATCGCGTCGTAGCGCGTGAGCAGGTCTTTGAAGTCGGCCTTGCGGATATAGCAGATGCGGCTTTCGGCGAGCGTTTGCGCGTAGTGCGAGTAGTTCGCTTCGTTGAGCACGTCGCCATCGCCGAAAATCATGCCGGCCTTGATGAACGACAGCGTGATTTCCTGACCGTCTTCGGTCAGGCGATAGAGCCGCACATGCCCGACCTTCAGCAGATACACGTATTCGCTGCGCTCCTCGGGCCGATAGATGAGCGCGTTCTTGCGCAGGCTGCGGTGATCGCTGAAAGCCGGCATCACCTCTTCGAGGCAATTGCGTTCGATCAGCGAGAGAAGCTCGCTTTTTCCGACGAACCACATCGCATGTCTCCTTATATTCGACTGGCACGGCGCACCGCCTGCGTTCAGGCGGTGCGCCGTGCCGTTCGGGCCGGGCGCCCGGTTGCCGGTTATTCTAACCAGCGAGCCGGGAACGCGCTGTCGAAATGCGAAGTGGTTCCGAAGTGGTTCGGTCAATCGACGTAAGCAGAATGTAGGATGCGGCGCGTGTTTGCCGGACGCGTCGGGCGCGCCGCCGCAAGCTCGATCGACTGCGCTCCGGCCCCGCTCCGGCCCCGCTTTAACTCAGCGTCAGCTCCGCTTCAACCAGCGTAGCGCGGCTCCGGCAAGCCTTTCACACCGAGCCCGGTTACGGCGAACAGCCCGCCGCGCTCGCGTTCCTTTTGCGGAATGCCCCACATCGGGCGGCCCATCGAGGTCACGTAGAGCACGTCGAGATCCGGGCCGCCGAACATCACGCTCGTCAGATTGCGCACCGGAACCGGCACGATGCGGTCGATCGAGCCGTCAGGCGCAAAGCGCAGAATCCGTCCGCCGAAAACGAGCGCGCTCCAGACATAGCCTTGCGCATCGACGGTCGCGCCGTCGAACGTGCCGGCCATATTGCGCGCCGACGCAAATACGCGGCGGTTCGTCGCCGCGCCGGTTTCGATATCGTAGTCATAGGCGTACATGAGCCGGTCGTAAGTGTCGGTGAAGTACAGCGTGCGGTTATCGGGACTCCAGCACGGGCCGTTCGAGCAGCTGATGCCGCGATCGAGACACGTGAGCTTGCCGTCCGTGCCGAGTTGATAGAGGCCGCCGCTGCGCGTCGGACGCTGGCCGCGATCGGCATCGTAACGGTCGAAGTCGTAGGCCATCGTGCCTGCGACGAAGCGGCCGCGCCGGTCGACCTTGCCGTCGTTGAAGCGCGTTTCCGGATCGTCGCTTTCAGGGTCGGCGATGAGCCGCACCGTCTGCGCGTCGAAATCGTAGAAGTGCAGACCGTTCGCGAGCGCGACGACCGCACCGCCATGTTCGCAAAGCGCCATCGAACCGATATGCGTCGGCACGAAAAAGCGCTCGACCTCACTGCCGTCCGCACGGCAGCGGTAGATTTCGGCGGCTGTGCTGTCGATCCAGTACAGCCGCTGCTCCGTGACGTCCCACAGCGGACCTTCTCCCAGATGGTTGTTGGCGTCGACCAGCAGGCGGGTTTCGATCATCAGTGTCTCCATCGTTCGGTGTTGGCGGGCGGGTTTGCCTCGATTGTTTCTGGCTTCTGGCGGGTTATTGCCGGGTCGTTGTCGGGTTGTTGTCGGGTTGTTGTTGGGTCGTTGTCGGGTTGTTGTCGGGTCGTTGCCAGGACGTTGCCCGCGCTACGGTTAACGACCTTCGTCCCGATCATCCTTGCGCCGGTGCGCGAGCAGCGCCATCAGGCGCCGGTCGCGCCAGCGGCTGCGCGCTTCGATATCCGAACGCGGCAAAAGCGCTTCGCGCTCGGCTTCGAGTTTCGCGATCGTCTCCGGCGACCAGTCGAACGGCATCCGTTCGCGCGCGAGGCCTTTGTAAAGGCCGCCGTAGCGGTGCGCGTAATCGGCGACGCCGCCGGGCGCGTTCAGATCGATCGTCTCGAACGGGCCCATGAACGACCAGCGCAAGCCGAGGCCGTCGCGCATCACGGTGTCGAGATCGGCCGCGTTCGCATAACCCTGTTCGTAGAGGCTCAACGCCTCGTCGAGCAGCGCGCCTTGCAGGCGGTTCAGCAGAAAGCCCGCGATCTCGCCTTCGACGAATACTGGCTTCTGGCCGACCGCTTCATACAGCGCGCGGGCGCGCGTCAGCGTGTCGGCCGATGTCCACGGCGCGCCGCAAAGCTCGACGAGCGGCACGAGCGACGGCGGATTGACCGGGTGCGCGACGAAGCAGCGTGCGCGCCCCGCCAGCGATTCGGTGAAGGTCGATGCAGGCAGGGCGGAGGTCGAACTGGCGAGCAAGGCATCGGGGCGCGTCAGGCGGTCAAGTTCCGCGAACATCGCGCGCTTCACGTCGAGCTGTTCGGGAATGTTTTCCTGCACGAGTTCGGCGTCGCGCACGGCGTCGGATAGCGTCGCGCACGGGGCAATGCGCGCGGCGACGTCGTCGGGTGTTTCATCGATCAGGTCGAAGCGCGCGAGGTCCGCGAGACTGTCGCGAATCGCGGGCACCGCGTTGTCGAGCATCGCGCGGTCCGCGTCGTGCAGCGTGACGCTCAAGCCCGCGCGCGCGAAGACGATTGCCCATGCGCGGCCGATCCGGCCCGTGCCGATGATCGCAATGGGACCGGCGGGCTTGCCGCCGCCGTGTCCGACCGTTCTGTTCGATTGCTTCGGATTTGCCATCGATCGCCTCGTTGTCATGAGTGGCTTGCTTGCGTCTTCTCCGGCGTTACCCCTTCCGGTCGCGCAAGGTAATCACCGCCGCGAGCACGACCAGCCCGTTGATGATGTCGCGCACCGCGGGCGGCACCGTGGTGCCCGCGAGCAGCGTGCCGAGCGCCGTGAGCAGCAGCGCGCCGCCGAACACGCCGAGATAGTGACCGCGGCCGCCGGTAATCAGTGCGCCGCCCACCACCACCACGGCGATCGACGGCAGCAGATACGGGTCGCCCATGCCGAGAAACGCCTGGCTGCTGAAGCCCGCGAGCAGCACGCCGACGATCGCCGAGCACAGCGCCGACAGGCAGTACACGGCCACGAGCGTCGCGCCGACACGCACGCCCGACAGTTTCGCCGCCACGGGCGAATTGCCGACCGCGTAGACGCGCCGGCCGAAGGCGGTGCGATGCAACAGCAGCAGCGCGACCGCGAGCACGAGCGGCACGCTCCATGCAGCGAGCGACAGCGGCCCTGCGCGGTCGTTGGTGAAGCTGCTGATCGCGGACGGCGCCCAGCCTTGCGGCGAGCCGTTGCAGTAGATCAGCGTGATGCCTTGCAGCAGGCCGTTCGCCGCGAGCGTGACGACAATCGGCGGCAAGCCGAGCACGACGACACCGATGCCGTTGAAAAGGCCCACCACGAGACCGACCGCCAGCACGGCCGGCACGGCCCACCATGCGGCTTCGTTGACGCCATGCGTGAAGCCCGTGAGCAGCACGCCCGACATCGTGATCAGCCACGGCACCGACAGATCGAGACCGCCGGTCAGAATCACCGCGCCTTGGCCCAAACCGAGAATCGCGAGGAACAACGTGAGCGTGAGCAGGCTGCTGTAGAAGTTCGAACTGACGAGCACGGCCGGTCCGTACACAAAGCCCGTCACCACCACGACGCCGAAAAACAGCAGATACGCGGGCACGATGTACTTCGCCCATTCGCGATTGCGTTCGATCCAGTCGGTCAGCCAGCGCCCGGACAGTTCGGTGTTCGCGATCGGCTTGAAGTCCGCCACCTCGAACGCGACGCGGCGCGCGCCGCCTTGTCCGTCGCCTCCATGGCTTCCATCGCGTCCGTTCTGCGCACGTGTGCCGGTACGCCACGCCTTGAACCATTGCAGCGCGTGCCGTGCGCATTCGTGCGCGGCCGACTGTTTGCCGATCGACGAGCCGAGCACCGCGAAAATCAGGATCAGCGCTTCGGCGATGGTCGTGAAAAACGCGGACACGTTGAGCACGAGCAGGATGTTGACCGTCACCATCAGCGTCATCGCTGCAAACACGGTGCCGACGCAGCCGCCGCGTCCGCCGCCGAGCCACGTGCCGCCGAGCACGACCGCGGTGAACATCGACAGCAGCAGCGGGCGTCCGGCGAGCGGATCGGCCGAGCCCGTTTGCGCGGACACGTACAGGCCGGCAAGCGCGTAGAACATGCCCGCGATCACATAGGTCGTGATGCGATAGCGTGTGACCGGCGCGCCGTTCGCATACGCGCTATCGGGTTCGCTGCCGATCGCATAGAGGCCGACGCCGAAACGCGTGCGCCGGATAAATCCCCACACGAGCAGCGCGGCGATCAGAATGCCGGCCGACATCGGCAGCTTGTCCGGAATCAGATCGGACGTGACGAAGCCCGAAAACTGGTCGCCGACGCTGCCGCCGGGCTTGTTCTGGATCAACAGCGTGAGGCCTTGCACCATGAACATCGTCGCGAGCGTGACGACGATCGATTGCAGCCGGAACCACGCGATCAGCGCGCCGTTGATGAAACCGACGCCGCCGCCGATCGCGACGATCAGCGCGGCGCCCGCCCACTGTTCGACCGGCGTGCCGTGCACGAAGCGCACCGCGAGCACGTTCGCGAGCGACAGCACGGCCGATGCTGACAGATCGAAGCCGCCGCTCAACACGACGATGGTCTGCCCGATCGCAACGAGCGCAAGCGTGGCCGCGCTCGAAATCAGCGAGCCGATGTCGTACAGGCCGACCGGCGTCGCGGACAGCGCGACCCACGCGATCAGCATCGCGACGAGCGCACCGATCGCGATGATCAGGCCGCGGTAGTGATCGATGCGGGCGCCGATGCCGATGCGCGCGCCGGGCCGCACGACTTCGCTATCGGGAGAGGCGATTGCATTGCTCATGATGGTTCCTTGTTACCTGAAGGGCGGGCTGCGGTGTCGGCTCAGCTAGCCAGCATCCTGCGCATCACGTTTTCTTCGGTCAGCAGGTCGCCGTCGAGCTCGGCGACGTTGCGTCCGCGATACATCACCGACACGCGGTCGCAGACGTTGACGAGTTCGGGCACGTCGGTCGAATAGAACAGCACCGCGCCGCCGGCCGCCGCGAACGCGCGCATCAGCACGAAGATCTGATGCTTGGTGCCGACGTCGATGCCGCGCGTCGGGTCGAACATCAGCCATACGCGGCTTTGCGTCAGCAGCCACTTGGCCATCGCGATCTTTTGCTGGTTGCCGCCGGAAAACGACAGGCACGGCTTGTAGATAGCGCGCGGATTCACTTCCATCTGCGCGAGCACGCGTTCGATCGCCGCGCGTTCGCGCTTGCGGTCGATCAGGCCGAAGCGCGTATAGCGGCTGATGACCGGCAATGAGATGTTTTCGCCGCCCGGCAGGCGCAGAAACAGGCCTTCGGTTTTGCGATCTTCGGGCAGCAGGCTCGTCGCAACGCCGGCTTTCAGCGAATCGGCCGTCGACGTCAACGTGACGGGTTTGCCGTCGACGAACATTTGCCCTTGATCGATATACTCGGCGCCGAACAGCGCCTCGAACAGCTCGCGCTGTCCCATGCCTTGCAGCGCCGCGATGCCGTGCACTTCGCCGGCTTTCAGCGTGAGATTGAAGTCCTCGACGACGCCGTCGACGCGCACGTTGCGCAACTCGAGCGCGGGCGAGGGCGCGCTGAACACGGGCGGCGCTTTCGGCGGGTACTTCGCTTCCATCGAGCGGCCGATCACGAGGCGGATCACCTCGTCGTCTGAAATATCCCGGGTTTCGAACGCGCCGACGTCGCGGCCGTTGCGATAGATCGTCAGGCTGTCGCAGAACTCGCGGACTTCCTGCATGCGGTGCGAAATAAACACGAAGGTGACGCCGCGCGCCTTCATTTCCTCGATACGGCGCGCGAGCCACGCGACGTCGCGGCCCGACAGCGCGGAGGTCGGCTCGTCGAGCAGCAGCACCTGCGGATCGCGCACCATGGCCTTCGCAATTTCGATTTTTTGCCGCACCGGCAGCGCAAGATCGCGTACGTATGCGCCGGGGCGGACGTCGGTCAGTTCGAGTTTGTCGAGCCACTGCGTCACGCGGCGCTGCGCTTCCGCACGCTTGATATAGCCAAGCGGTCCGGACGGCTCGGCGCCGAGCATCAGGTTCTGCGCGACCGTGAGGTCGCGCACGAGCGTCATCTCCTGAAACGCGGTCTGCACGCCCGCGCGATGCGCGTCCTTCGGTTCGCGCATCTGCACGTCGCGGCCGAGAATCGCGATGCGGCCTTCGTCGGGCCGGATCAGGCCCGACAGCAGCTTGACCGTGGTCGACTTGCCCGCGCCGTTCTCGCCGAGCAGCGCATGCACCGCGCCGCGCCGCACGCGAAACGATGCATCGTTCAGCGCGACCGTTGCGCCAAAGCGTTTCGTGACGTTCGCGACGTCGATCGCCCAGTGATCCGCGCGGGCTTCGCGAGATTCGGTCATGACCGTCATCGTTTGGACTCCGTGACTGCCTGGTGCGCGCGGCGCGCATCCAGGCCTTGCGAGGTTTTGCGTCTTCATGCCCGCTTGCGCGGGCATGCCGCAATGGTGCTGCCGGGGTCAGTCAGGCTTGCCGTGCAGCGCCGCATTGAAGCCGACTTCGCGCGTCTCTTCCGAGTAGATGTCCGCGAACCAGCCCGGCGGCACCTTGTCCGGCGGGAACGCGGTACAGCCCGCGCGCAATTCGTCGATCGAGCCGCTCTGGCACAGCTTCGATTGCGGGGTTTCGACAAGCGGCAGCTTCAGCGTGACGCGTGCCGGGAAGTCCTTGCCGTCGAGCTTTTGCACCGCGAGCTTGAGCGCCATGGCGCCGGAATAGGGCGGTGCGCCGTACGAGATCGAGCGGTAGCCGATCGCGCGATACGCGCCTTCGCCCTTCACGCTGCCAGGCGGCAGCATCTGCACGCGGTGGCCGTTCGACGATTCGCCCGCGCACGGCTTGATCCTGTCGTCGGCGATGCCGGCGTCGAGCTGCATCGAAGCGGCCGTGAAGCAGCCGACCTGCATCCACAGTCCGTCGATCTTGTCCCAGCTGTTCGTCGCGAGAATTTTCGAGAGCTCGGTTTTCGCGGTCGCCTGGCTCCACATGCCGGTGCCTTCGGCAATGACCTTGATGCCCGGATACTTCGCGAATACCTGCTTCGCGGCCTCGGTGCGTTCGCGGTCCACCGACGTGCCCGGCACGCCTGTGATCATCACGATATTGCCCTTGCCGTTCAGCGTTTTCGCGAGCCATTCGGCCGTGACGGTGCCGGCCTGATGCTGGTCGATCGCGACGTTGTGCGCGCACGGCTCGGTCACTTCGCCGTCGTATGCGACGACCACGACGCCCTTCGAGCATGCGTTCCTGATCGCGCGATTAAGCGCAGTGGGCGAGATCGGGTAGATGACGATCGCCTTCGCGCCGGCCTGCACCATCGAATTGATCTGCTGGATCTGCTTTTGCGCATCGGTGCCGGCGACCTGCACTTCGAGGTCGACCTTGTCCTTCAGCGCGGGTGTCGCGGCCATCGCCTTGATCATGTTGGCCGCTTCGGTCTGCCAATCGTTGCCGACGTAGCTCATCGACAGGAAGATCTTGTACTTGCCGGCGGCCGCGGCGCTCTGCGAGAGCGTGAGCCCGCCGATACACGCGGCGGTGAGCGTCGCTCCGAGCGCGGCGCCGCGTAGCAGCCGCCACGCGCAACCAGGGATGTGCGTCAAAACGTTCATGTCTGCCTCCAGATCCTGCAAAGGTTGTGTTTCTTACGTTGTGTTTTCTTCGGCTGTGGTTGTTTGCCGTGCCTGCCTCTGGTGCTGCCTGCTGCTGCCTGCTGCTGCGTTTGCTGATGCACTTACCGCTGCTATCTGCTGCTGCGATGATTAACGTTCCGTCCGGCTAGCCCGACGTGTTCTCGACATGCGGCACGCGCGCCGAAGGCGGCAGGCGCAGGCCTGCCGAGCCGGGCACGACGTCCGGGTCATGCCCGGGAATCACGATGTCGGCGATCTGCCGGATGCGCTTGAGCGACGCGAGTCGGAGGCCAAGCGGTCTTAGGAAGACAAAACATTCTACCAACTCCTTGGCTCACAGAACGACATGGCTAC
>NZ_JAVHZD010000027.1:0-129578 GCF_031119615.1 Paraburkholderia sp. SARCC-3016
TCATCGAGCAGCGCATCGACAACAAGATCATCCGGCCGAGCGCGAATTACACGGGGCCTGAGAATTTGAAGTTCGTGCCGATCGGGAAGCGCCCGTGAAGCGGGCATGAAGCCGTCATCAAGCGGTCGTCAAGCGGTCATCAAGCGGAGCCGCTGCGTTTGCACGCAGCGGCGTTACGGCGGTCGGCATTCGATGCCGGCCGTCAACCGCGGTTATGCGGCAGATAAGGCATCGGATCGATCGGCTTGCCGTCGCGCCGCAGTTCGAATCCGACCGACACGCGCGAGTTGTTTTCGCTGCCCATCTCCGCAATCTGCTGCCCCTGGCGCACGACGTCGCCGGTCTTCACAAGCAGCTTGCGATTATGCGAGTAGGCCGTCAGAAAGTCCTTGTTGTGCTGGACGATAATCAGGCTGCCGTATTCGTTCAGACCCGTGCCTGCGTACATCACCTTGCCGTCGGCGGCTGCGCGTACCGGGTCGCCGGGCTTGCCGCCGATTTCGATACCGCGCGTTTCCCCAGGCTGGAACTGCTCGACGACGTTACCTTGCGCAGGCCATGCAAGCGCGACGCCATTCGCATGACGCGCGAGTGCCGCAGTGACCTGGTGCACTTCCTCGGGCGTCGGCGGCTCGGCGCTCGCGGCGGACGACTGCTGCGACTGCTGCGGCGCGCCCGCGGAAGCCGCATCGGCGGCCGGCGGCGTGCTGCTTGCAATCGACGCTGAAGAACTCGAGGCTGGAGCGGAAGCGGCAGCCGCGGTAGCGTTGCGCGCCGCTTCAGGCGACGAAACAACGAGCGTCTGCCCCGGTTTCACGCGCGCCGACACCTTGATGCGATTCCACGCGGCCAACTGTTTAACGGTGACGTTGTGCTTCTGCGCAATCCGTTTGAGCGTATCGCCGCGCCGCACCCTATATGTTGCGGGCTTGACGACGGCGGGCGGCGGCGTCGCCTTCGATTCCGTTGCGTGCGCCGCAGCATTCTGCGCAACGACTGCAACGCCGGATGCCGCGGCGGCCGGCGCCGCGGCGACCGGTGCGGACGCGACCGGTGCGCCTGATGCCGCGACATCCGCGCCGGCGCCCTGCTGCTGAACATTCACACAACCGGAGAGCGCGACGGCAAACGCCAGCCCGGCCAGGCCACAAATGCCCCCAACGCCGCTCAAGCCACGGTGGCCGGCACGCCTGCCACTACTCCTGTCGAAACAACGATTCGACATCTTTTGCTCCATGTTCGTCGGCTGACGCGACGTCCGCGGCGTTGCCAGCGTGACCATCGACGTTCAGCCGTATTTGACGAAGCCGCGGCTCAAGTGCAGCGATCCTTCGTCAATAGGGCCAGATAGGCGATTAAAATTCAAGCAGAATTGTAAAGGCAGCACACTAACAAACAGGTGCTCCCCAACACTTCGATACAACTGTTTAACAGCTGTATTCGAGCGCGCGGCATGCCGCGCACGCGAATATGCGATCGCATGCTTCGGCACGAGTGCACCGCGGCCTTGTTTTTTGTATCGGCAGATCGCCGCGAAACTTAAGCGGCAAGCGGGTTGGCGCGCGAAATAGGGGTTAGCGGGACGACGCTATCGTCATCGTCGAGCGCGGGGAGAACCAGCGCTGTCGAAGATGAACGGAGGGAGGACGAAGCCGCTTCACGCTGCGCCTGTAACCGTTAAAGCGGAAGAATTTGCCTAAAAAGCAGGCGGCCGGCATGCACGCATGCCCGCCGGCGTTGATGCCCGTTTTCCGGCGTGACGTTTGGCTCGCATCGACGTTGACGCGCTCATCGCGCGGCACGTCATTCAATGGTCGGCATGATGCTGTTCGCTGTCGAGATGCTTCATGCCGATCTCGTTGTAACGCGCGCCCGCGACGGCTTCGGCCGGCACCGCCGCTTCGATCTGCGCGAGTTCGTCCGCACTGAGCCGCACCTCGAGCGCGGCGAGTGCATCGTGCAGTTGCGGACGGCGGCGCGCGCCGATGAGCGGCACGATGTCGTCGCCGCGCGTGAGCACCCAGGCGAGCGCCAGTTGTGCCGGGTTGCGGCCGTGGGCCGCGGCGACTTCACGCAGCTTGTCGACGAGCTTCAGATTGCGTTCGAGATTCTCACCCTGGAAGCGCGGGCTGATGCCGCGAAAATCGCGCTCGAGCTTGCGTTCTTTCGACCAGCTGCCGCTCAACAGCCCGCGCGACAGCACGCCGTACGCCGTCACGCCGATGCCGAGTTCGCGGCAAGTCTGCAGGATGCCGCGCTCGATGCCGCGCGACATCAGCGAGTATTCGATCTGCAGATCGCTGACCGGCGCGACCTTGTGCGCACGGCGCAGCTTCTCGTCGCCGACTTCGGACAGACCGACGTGCCGCACATACCCCTGTTTGATCAGATCCGCGATCGCGCCGACGGTATCCTCGACGGGTACGGACGGATCGAGTCGCGCCGGACGGTAAATGTCGATATAGTCCGTGCCGAGGCGCCTTAGCGAATAGCTGAGGAAATTGCGTACCGACGCGGGCCGTGCGTCGTTGCCGAGCCAGTTGCCGGCCGGATCGCGCAGCGCGCCGAACTTCACGCTGATCACGACGTTTTCACGCTGGCGTCCGCGCAGCGCATCGCGAATCAGCATCTCGTTGTCGCCCATGCCGTAGAAGTCGCCGGTGTCGAGCAGCGCGATGCCGGAATCGAGCGCAGCGTGCAGCGTTGCGATGCTTTCGGCGCGATCGGCGGGGCCGTACAAATCGGACATGCCCATGCAGCCAAGGCCGATAGCGGATACTTGCGGGCCTTGCCGGCCCAGGCGACGGTTGTTCATCAGGTGCTCCGAAAAATGGCGGGACGTGTCGATCACGCAAATTCTGCATTCCGTACGGTCGGCGATAAACGCGCCGACTTCGACCAGACTGGTCGAAATGCGCTAACAATCGAATGTCGCGCGCGCGGCCGCAGCCCTTAGCCGGTCGACGAAGCCACGCACGCGGTAAATCACCGCAGATCAGGAGGCCCGAATGGATCACTTGCAGGCAATGAGAGTGTTCGTGCGCGTTGCGCAACTTGGCAGCTTCACGAAGGCGGCTGAACAGCTGCAATTGCCGCGCCCAACCGTCAGCAATGCGATTCAATATCTGGAAGCGCATCTGCGCGTACGTCTGCTGCAGCGCACGACGCGCCGGGTCGCGCTGACGGCCGAAGGCGCGCTTTACCACGCGCGCTGCACGCAGGCACTCGCCGATATCGACGATGCCGAGTCGCTCTTCGCCGACGCGTCCGCGGGCCCGCGTGGCGCAGTACGCGTGGACATGCCCGAACGGCTTGCGCTGCATACGGTTATTCCGGCGCTGCCCGATTTCTTTGCGCGCTACCCCGATATCCGCATCGTGCTGTCCGCAACCGATCGCATGGTCGATCTGATCGACGACGGCATCGATTGCGCACTGCGCGTCGGCACGTTGCGCGATCAGTCGCTCGTCGCGCGGCGCGTCGGCGAATTCCAGCAGTTTCATTGCGCGTCCCCCGCCTACCTCGAGAAACACAGCGTGCCGCGTTCACCCGACGATCTCGCGGACCACGTCGCCGTCGGTTTCTTTTCGAATCGCACGGGCCGCGACCTCGATTGGGAGTTCGAAGAAGACGGCGAGCTGCGCACGATCACGATGCGCAGTTCGGTGTCGGTCAACAGCGCACACGCGTATCTGGGCTGCTGCCTTGCCGGACTCGGCCTCATCCAGGCGCCGCGTGCGAGCATCGAACCGCTCGTTGCGTCCGGTCAGCTGATCGAGGTGCTGCAGGACTGGAAGGCGCCGCCGTTGCCTGCGTCGATCGTGTTTCCGCAGCAACGTCACCTCGCGCCGCGCGTGCGCATCGTTATCGACTGGATGGCTGAATTGCTCGGTGCCGCATATCCGCAAAAGGTCGGCGCGAATAATCGACGCACATGAAAAGGCAACTGATGCAGGCACACCTGGCGCACCCGGTAGCGAGCACCGGCGCTGCGCATCCGCGCAATCCGCAGCGAGCGTGGAAAGTGCCGCAACTACCGCAAGTTCGTTCATGTTTCGAAAGAATCGCGACGTCGGAGGCCTGCGTTTGCCGCCGCGAAAAGCGCCTCGAACATTGACTCCCGTCAAGTTATCGCAAGGCCCGGACTTTTCTCAGCACCAAATCGGAGTGGTCCTATATTCCCTCCGCGTCATGCTCTCTATGCTTCCCCCCTCGACGCTGGGGAACGAGTTGCGCGCAGCAAGACCCGCGGGCCGCCCGCCGACAAGCCACATGAAAATGCGTGCGGCTTGACCAGCGGATCCGTTGTCACGTGGAGATGCACCGAAGATGAGTTCGATCGACTATGCTTTTACGCCGTCCCGACGGCCTCCAGGCACCGCGCCGTATACGATCGGCATTGTGCTGTTCGATCAATTCTCGTTGTTGCAGGCGGCGGAAGTCGCCGATGTCTTCGAAAAGGCCAACCGGCTCGACGCCGGCGCATCGGCGCCACGCTACAAAACCACCTACCTTTCGGCAAGCGGCGAACATGTGACCTGCTCGCTGCGCATCGCCGTTCTCACGCAGAAGCTTCCTGAACATGCGGCGCGGCACCGCGGCTTTCGCGCGTTGTTCGTGGCCGGCGGCGACGGCGCGAGCCAGGCTGCCGGCGACTCGCGGCTGCTCGCATGGCTGCGCGAGGCCAGCGCAGCCGCCGGAACGGTCGGCGCGATCGGCGAAGGCAACGCGATCCTGCGCGCCGCCCGCGCGCAACATGCCGACGCCGTTCGCGACGCGTCGATCGTGCCGGCCATCGAGGTGGCGCTCGACACCGTGCGGCGCGATCTCGGCGCCGACGCCGCGCGCGTCGTGGCCGCGCAGTTGTCGTGGACAAGCCTGCCGAAGCCCGTCTCCATCGCGCTGGATAGCCATGAACCGATCAGGCAGAAAATCCGCGACAGCGCGCAGTGGATCGCGCGCAACTGCGACAAGCGTATTTCGATCACGACGGCCGCGCAGCACGCCGGCATGAGCGAGCGCTCGTATCTGCGGCATTTTCGCGCGGAGATGGGCATCAAGCCCTCCGAGCATCTGCGCCGCACACGCGTCGAACTCGCGTCGAGCCTGCTCGCGCAGAGCGATCTGCCCGTCGACAAGATTGCACGCCGCTGCGGCCTGACAAGCGGCGAATGCCTCGCGCGGCTGTTCCGGCAAGTCGTCCAGCTGTCGCCGACCGAATACCGCAGCCGCGCACGTCACGATCCGTCTTGAGCGCGGACGCCGCGCGGCTTGCAGCCTGACCTCGTACGTCCAGCGCCTGCGACGACTGCCTGTGGACACTCATGACCTGCTGTCGCGGCATCTCGCTACGATCCGGTCACATCGCCCCCTTCTTCGCTTCTGAACGCTTTTGGCTTCGCGTCCCATGTTTTCACTCGCTTTACAAGTCGGCGATCTGTTGATGATCGTCGCCGGCGCGCTGTTCGCGCCTTCGTGCACTTACAGCGATGCGACCACTTCGCATCTCGACGATCTGTTCGGCTTGCTTGGCGTCCTGCTGGCGCTGCTCGCGTTCCATCTGATCGGCGTCTACCGGTCGTCCGACAGCAACGGCGCGGCGGCACGGTCCACCGCGCGCGCAATGTGCGGCTGGCTCGCCGCGCAACTTGCGATCGCGCTGATTTCAAGCGCTTACCCGGGCGCGGCGCAACGTATGGACTGGATTCTCGGCTGGACGGCCTTCAGTGCCGCACTGATGCTGCTCCATCGCTATACGCTGTACACCCTGCTTCGCGCGCTGCGCAGCCGCGGCTACGGACGAACGCCGGTCGCGATCGTCGCTCGGGCCGAACATGGCCGCGCGATTGCTACACGGCTCGCAACCAATCAGGACACCGCGTACACGCCGGAACTGATCTTCGATACGGCGCTGGAACGCGACACGCTCGTGGCGGACATTCCGACCGTGTGCCAGCTCGAATCGTTTGCGCAACTGGTGCGTGCGCATCGCATCGGCGAACTGTGGATTGTCGATGCGCGAGACGAACCGGCGTGCGTCGAACAGATCGTCGACGCGTTTCGCGACGACTTCGTCAATATCCGCATCGTGCCCGCACTCGAGGGGCGCCTGCTGCCCGAACCGGCCATCGTCGATTGCCTCGGCGTGCCCGTGCTCAACGTGATTGCGTCGCCGGAACGCGGCCTGCGCGTGCTGCCCAAGGCGATCTTCGACCGGCTCTTCGCGCTATGCGCGCTGCTGGGGCTCGCGCCGGTGCTGGCGCTGATCGCGCTGGCCGTGAAATGCTCGTCGCCGGGGCCGGTGTTCTTCCGGCAAAGCCGCAAGGGCATGAACGGCGAGGTATTTTCGATCTACAAGTTCCGCACGATGTATCAGGACGCCGACCGGCCCGGCACGGTGAAACAGGCGAGCCGCAACGACGCGCGCATCACGCGCGTCGGCCGCTTTCTGCGCAGCACGAGCCTCGATGAGTTGCCGCAGTTCATCAACGTGCTGAAGGGCGAGATGTCGGTGGTGGGACCGCGGCCGCATGCGGTCGAGCACGACGAGTATTACAAGAATCTCGTGCAGGACTATATGTACCGGTATCGGATCAAGCCGGGCATTACCGGATGGGCGCAGGTCAACGGGTATCGGGGGGAGACGGAACGCGTGGAGAAGATGGCGGCGCGCGTGATGTTCGATATTCACTATATCCAGCACTGGACGATGGGGCTGGATCTGAAGATCGTCTGGCTGACGGTCCTGAAGGGATTTGTGGGCAGCAACGCGTATTGATGCCATGCCGCCCGCGTGCCCCGGCGCCGTTATTCGCGCACGATGCGCGCCGGCACACCCACCGCAGTCGCACCGGCCGGCACGTCTACCATCACCACCGCATTCGCGCCGATGCGCGCGCCGCGGCCAATCGTTACCGGTCCGAGTACGCAGGCGCCAGCGCCGATCAGCACGTCATCCTCGATAACGGGCGCGCCGGGCCGCCCGCCGCGTCCGCCAATCACGACATTCGGCGCGACGATCACATTGCTGCCGATCGCGGCGTGCCGATGCACGACAATCCCGAGGCCCTGATAACCAAACGTCACGTTGCGCCCGACCTCGACCGACGGCGGCAGCGTAACGGAAAAGAGCATCCGGTTGAGCACCTTGAGCAGCCACGGCAAGCAAGGCACACGCAGCCGGTACAACAAACGGGACAAGCGAAAGACGTAGATCATAGGTCACTCACGAACGAATTCACGACGAACGGCAGGACAGCGATTTCAGATGATCGAAGATCCTGATCGCGATAAGGAACAGCAAAAAGAATACGAAGTTGACGTCCCAGTAGCCCGAGTGAATCGACATCAGCACGAGCGTCAGCAGATAGCAGAAGCCGAAACGCGCCAGCACCCCGCATCGCAACGCATACGCATGAAGCCGCGCGACGCCGAATGCCATACCGAAGAAACCGGCGAACACGCCGACATATCCGAAGTCGACGAAGAGCGCGCCTTGCAGCGTCGGCGTGATGCTCATCGGACGCCCGGCAATCCACCGCGCGCCGACCAGATCGCCGACGATATTGCGTGCGCCCCAATGCTTGCCGGGCAAAAACGTTTCGAAGTTACTGAGCAGCAGGCCGCCATACAGATGGTCGTGCATCGAACTGCCCAGCGTGGCAATCGTGTTCTGACTCGCATCGAACATCGACAGCGCAGGCACGAACGGCAACAGATAGCGGTGCTCGCCGATAAAGCGGAAATCGATATTGGTGAAAAAGCGTTCGACATCGTAGCTTTGCGCCACGCGAAAAAAGGCTAGCGTCGCGGCAAAGCCGAGCAACGCGCATGCGGCGATCAGGCTCAGTATCGCGGCCTTGCGCCCCGACACCCTGAAAATCGCGTAATAAACGTAGCAGACCGTGACGAACGCGAGCACAGGCGAGCGGTAACCGAGCAGAAGAATGCCCGCGATGTAGACGACAGGCTGCACGAGATCGACCTTGCGTGCGCTTTCGATGTCCGAGATCGTGCGAATCATGAGCCAGAAACCGTACAACGGCGCAAGGTTCGAGACGAGCGCGGAATTGCCGAACCGCGATTCGCCCATGAGCAGAGGAATACCGCGATTCGCGAGAATTTCGAACACCACGCAGCCCGCAAACAGCGCGAAGAATACGCAGGTCAGCTGCTTCGACGTGCGAGGCTGCAACGGTCTCGCGCGCAAGACCGCGCGGCCCGACGAAGCGATGCCCGACACCGCATATCCGAGCACGAGCCCGAGCAATCCGATGCCGAACAGATCCCAGCACAGGCTCTTGTCGTATGCGTTCCTGATCGACCACGGCATGTCGATCAGCCCCGGCAGGTTGTACGCAATATAGACGCACAGCACGAGTGTCCACGGGTTCATATGTCGCAACGCGAGGCGGCGCGCCGGGTTCGCGGACGCATTCAGCCAACGTTCCATCTACCCTGCTCCGCTTATCCGCGCCGCGTAGCGAGCCACGCCCTGCCGAGCATCAGCGCGAACCGGCTATTCGTGCCGAGATAGCGACGCCACATCCGACGTGGCTCCTGCACGACACGAAATAGCCACTCGAGGCCGCAACGCTGCATCCAGCGCGGCGCGCGCTTCACTTTTCCCGCGATCACATCGAACGTGCCGCCGACACCCATCACGAAATCGACGCCCAGTTCGTTCTTCCAGCGGTTGATAAAGTTTTCCTTCTTCGGCGAGGTGATCGCCACGAATAGAAGGCGTGCGCGCGATGCTCGGATCGCTCTCACCACGGCTTCTTCATCGTCCCAGAAGTAGCCGTGGTGATGACCGGCGATATCGAGTCCCGCGTGACGCCCGATGCAAGCCTGCGCCGCGCGCTCGACGACGCTCCGGGTGCCGCCGAGCAGAAACACCGGATAACCGCGCATTGCCGCATGCGCGAGTAGCCGGTCGAACAGATCGACGCCTGCAACGCGTTCGGGCACGTCCTGTCCAAGCAGCCGCGCGCCCCATACGACGCCCATTCCGTCGATATTGACGATATCGCATGCACGCACCGACTCCGCGAGCCGTGCATCGTTTTGCATATGGACAAGCTTTGCGACGTTGACGACGACATGCTGCGTAAACTGCCTCGCGGCAATCCGCTGCCCGATCCATTCGACGGTTTCGTCCATTGTCGCGGCGTCCATCCGGCAACCGAAGAGTTCGATACGTTTCATAAACAATGACGGCAAGATCGACAATGCCGCTCGAACAGTTCGAGCGACTCGTCACAGAGCAATGAGATGCGGAGCAATCAGCGCCGCGCGACGGAGACGGCGATAGAGACGGATAGCGGGCCGTATAAGACAGTGCTCGTGTCGACGTCGGAGGGCGCCATGTCCCACTTCCGTTTATAGAGCCCGAGTTTCAGATAGGCATCGTTGACGCCCGGATACGCATTCGGCGCGCCGTGCGCGGCAAACACCTGCACGCCGTCCTTATAGAGTTCGGTGAGCGCATGCTGTCCCGTTTCGTCCGGCACGTAATGGATGGCCCAATGCACCCAGCGCCCGCGGTCGGCGTTTGCGCAACACAGCCATTTACCCGCGGAGACCGTGTCGTGCTTCGCGCCGCCATGCACCGACAGTGCGTAGCGCTCCCCGAGCAGCGCGAGGGCAAGCGTCGGTGCGCCGGTCCATTTGCCCTGGTTGACCTGCGCGATGATCATCAGCTGACGCGAATCGAAGGCAAAGTCCGCCGGCAGCCATGTGCTCCAGCGAATCAGATAGTCGCGGTTCTGCTGAAAGCGCACGGGCGCCGGAAACAGCAGTTCCGCGCGCGGCACGCCGTTCGCGATGCCTGCATAGCGCTCGCCGCGATCGATATGCGCGCGCAGCACCTTGCGTGCGGCATTCGCAGAACGGGCCGCATCGGCAGGATCGCTAACGAGCTCGATGCCGCCCGGGTTCGCCTGGACACCGGCTCGCGGGTCGAGACCGCGCTGCCAGTCGATTTCATACAGCGTCGTGTATATGGTCGAGTTCATGCGGGCGGGCACATCGACCTCCGCTGTGCGAGCAGGCGCCGACGCCGCGAACGCGGCGGCCATGCACACTACACATGCAACACGCAGGCACCAGCGGCTCTTCGTCACGATCTACCTCGCTCGGTGCGCGCGGTTGCGCTTACCGTTCGATAGCAATCGATGTAGCGCTCGACAACGGCTGCGCAAGAATAGTGCTGTTGCGCGCGTAAGAACGCCGCGCGCCCCATCGATATGGCTCTGTCGGCATCGCCCATCAGCAGTCTCAGGCGCAACGCGAGCGCGTGCGGATCGGACGGCTCGACAAGAAAGCCGGACACACCGTCTTCGATCAGATCGAGAAAGCCGCCGACGCGCGTACCGATAACCGGCACAGACGAAAACATCGCCTCGAGCGTCGCAATGCCGAACGCTTCGTAGTGGCTCGGCATGCAGAACGCGCGTGCGCCACGATAGAACGCGAGCTTCTCATCGCCTTCGAGCCAGCCGACGAACCGCACCCGGTCGTCGATGCGATAGTCGCGTGCGAGCCGTTCCCAGCGCGCGATGTCGCCGCCGCCGGCGAAGCACGCGGGCACGTAGTAGCCGTCGCCCGCAAGCAGCGCGATCGCGGTCAGCAGGTCGTCGATGCCCTTCTGTTCGGTCAGCCGGCCGGCAAAGGCGATATAGGGCTGCGACAGCGCGGCGTCCTGCGTCTCGCGGCAGGCCATATGCTCGCGGCCCGCCGTCTCCGCGTCGTGCGCGGAATTGCCGATCACGCGCAGCGTGCGACGCACCGCACCGAGCCGCCGCATTTCGTCGGCAATCGGACTGGACACCGCCACGGACGCGTTGGCATTGCGCAGAAACCACCCGATGGCCTTACGCGTGATCGGGCCGGATTGCGTCGCAAACGGCAGAAAGTTGCCCGCATGCAAATGGAAAATCGTCTTCTTGGCGCGCAGCTTCGCAAGCGTCCACAGCATCAGCTTGCGATAGAACGATCCGTGTACGGACACATGAAAATGCACGATGTCGGCATGCCGCAGCGCACCGAACGTAAAGCGCGGCAAATCGACGAATACAAACGCGGCAAGCGCTGCGAAACTCTTGAAGCCGCGCGTTTCGAAGAACGACAGCTCCACCGCCGCATTCGCAAAACGCGCACGCTGCGAACCGAGTTCGGTAAGCGCGGACGCGATGCCGCCGCGCTGCCCCCGGCCGGGACCGACGTGCAGCACACGTATCGAGCGCCGCGGGTTTGTCACGGGCGCGACGTGCATCGGTGCATTCATCGATGTCTCCACCAGCCGGTCAGATACACGCGACGCTGGCTGTCGGCGAAAATCGACCATAGATAAAGCGCAAGCAGCACGGCTTGCGCGAGCAGAAACGCAGCGGCCGCGCCTTGCGCGCCGTGACGCGGCACGAGTGCAAAGGCGACCGCCACATTGAGCAGGCCCGTGGCGAGAATCAGGCGCGACCGGCTACGGCCCGCCCCGAACGGCAACAGCACCTGAAGCCCCAGGAAATAGGCGAGATTGCCGAACACCATCGACCCGCACAACAAGGCGAGAACCGGAGCCGCACCGCTGAATTCGCCGCCAAGCACGAAATGCGCGAGCGGTTCGGCCCAGCCGATAAACAATGCCGCGCACAGAGCCGAGATGGCCAGCGTTATGACCGCACCGAGCACGGTCAGCCGGGCGGCCGATGCGCGATCGCGCGCGAACAATGCGGCGATGCGTGGATAGAGCACGGCGCATAGCTGCGCGGGAACGAGATTGCCGACCGTGCGCAATTTGTCTGCCGCCGCGTAGAGGCCAGCCTGATACACCCCGGCCGAAGACTTCAGCAGAATCGTGTTGGCCGCGCCGAACAGGCTTACCGACGCGTTCGCAACGAACGCGTCGGCCGCTTCGGCAATTTGCCGGCGGACCGCGCCCCACGACGACTGCGGCGCGCGCAGCACACCGAAGCGCCATGCGATCACGACCGACAGCAGTGCGGCCACTACGGGCCCGGCTGCCTGGATCGCCGCGGCAAGCGCCACGTCCTGCGGCCCATGGACGAGCCAGAAAGTCAGCGGCAGCGTGACGCCGCGATTGATCGCCACCATCGCCGCGATCAGACCGAAGCGCTCGGTTCCCTGGAAAAACCAGTAGAGCGTGAATACATTGCCGAAGACGCCGAGCCACGACAGCAGAATCACGTCACGAGACGTCGGATCGTGCGGCGTAAACGCGAACAGCAGAGCCAGCGCCGCGAACGACACGAGGCATAAGCACGCCTTTGCCGTCGTCACGGACCAGATCAGTTCATTGAGGGCGGCCGTGCGCCCGACCCGTTCGACGACCGCTTTCGGGCCGGTCAGCCCGAAGCCCCATTCCGTCAGCAACGTGCCGTACGCCGCGAGCGCCATGCCGTACGCCAGTACGCCGAACTTCTCGGGACCGAGCATGCGCGTCAAATACGGAAATGTCGCGAACGACGCGAGGTAGTTCACCGCGAACGACACGATCATGATCGCGACGTTGCGGCTCACACGCGCGCCGGAATGCGCTGCGGCATTCCCGGCGCGCCCTGCGCTGCGCGTTGCGTCACTCATGCGACAGCAACCCGCGCGTATCGATGACGACTTTCGCCTGCAGGCGGACCGGATCGATCCGCTTGAACGGCGTGTGATCGACGAGAATCACGATCACGTCGGCCACCGCGATCGCATCGTGCAGCGCCCACAGTTCGGCCTTGCCGACGAGCGACGGCGGCAGCACCGCGACGTTGGGCTCGACAGCCAGCACGCGCCCGATGCCGCGTTCCGAAAGTGCGCGCACGATACCGAGCGCGGGGCTTTCGCGCAGATCGTCGATATCGGCCTTGAAGGCGAGCCCGAGGCACGCAATGACGGGTTCCTTGAAGCGCGCGGTCGCGCGCTCGATGCGGTCGAGCACATGGTGCGGCTTGTCGTCGTTCACGATTCGCGCCGTGCGGATCAGGCGCGCCGTATCCGGCGCCGAATCGACGATGAACCACGGATCGACAGCAATGCAGTGCCCGCCGACGCCGGGCCCCGGCTGCAGGATATTCACGCGCGGATGCCGGTTCGCGAGGCGAATCAGCTCCCACACGTTGATATCGAGCTGTTCGCAAATCAGCGAGAGCTCATTGGCGAATGCAATGTTCACGTCGCGGAACGCGTTCTCGGTCAGTTTGCACATCTCGGCCGTACGCGCATCGGTCAGGATACAGTTGCCGGTCACGAAGATCTGGTACAGAGCACGCGCCGCTTCGCCGCAACGCCGCGTCATCCCGCCGATCACGCGATCGTTTTCGACGAGCTCGCGAATCACATGTCCCGGCAGCACACGCTCCGGACAATGCGCGACGCGAATGTCGGACGCTTCGCCGGCTTGCTGCGGAAAACTGAGGTCCGGCCGCATCTCTGCCATCCAGCGTGCGACGAGCTCCGTTGCGCCGACCGGCGACGTCGATTCGAGCACGACGAGATCGCCCTTCTTCAGGACCGGCGCGATCGCACGGGTCGCCGCCTCGATATACGCGAGATCGGGCTTATGCCCTTCCGCGAACGGCGTCGGCACCGCGATCAGAAACGCGTCGGCCGGCTCCGGTGCGATCGTCGCACGCAGGAATCCCTGCGACACAACGGCATGCACGAGCATGTCGAGTTCGGGCTCGACGATATGAATCGCGCCGCGGTTGATCGTATCGACCGCGTGCTGGCTCACATCGACGCCGATCACGCGTTTGCGTCTCGCCGCAAATGCGGCGGCCGTGGGCAGACCAATGTAGCCGAGTCCGACTACGGAAATTGTTTCGAATTCCATACGATACCTTTCGTGTTTGACCTTCGTGATTGGCCATGACGGCCGGCGTAAGCGTTGAACGTGTGCGAGCGGTGAGCGGTTACACCGTGCAAAGGCTGGCGTCCCTTCGCCAGACGGCCTGCAGCGCATCGACGATGCGAGCCGCGGCGTGCCCGTCGCCATACGGGTTCGCGATACGCGCCATCGCCGCACACGCGCGCGGATCGTCGAGCAGCGCAAGCGTGCCCGCGACGATCGCCGCTTCGTCGGTACCGACGAGCCTGACGACGCCGGCGTCGACCGCTTCCTGGCGCTCCGTCGTATCGCGCATCACGAGCACCGGTTTGCCGAGCGACGGCGCTTCTTCCTGCACGCCACCCGAATCGGTCAGGATCAGCTCCGCGCGATCCATCAGCCGTACGAACGGCAGGTACTGCAGCGGCTCGATCAAATGCACGTTCGCCATTCCGCCGAGCAGGCGGTTCACCGGTTCGCGAACGGCGGGGTTCAGATGAACCGGGTAAACGATGTCGACGTCGGGCCGCGCACGCGCGATGCGCGCGAGCGCCGCGCAGATCCGCTCGAAGCCCGCGCCGAAGCTCTCGCGCCGGTGTCCCGTGACGACGAGCGTGCGCCGGCCAGGCGCGAGGCACGGCAGATGAGCGTCGGCGGCAGCGGCGATCGCGGGCTCGCGCGCAAGCAGCGCGCGCACCTCGAGCAGCGCATCGATCACGGTATTGCCGGTCACGACGATGCGCGCATCGTCTATGCCCTCCGCGAGCAGGTTTTGCCGCGCCCGTTCGGTCGGCGCGAAATGCAGCGCCGCGAGCGCGCCGGTCAGCTTGCGGTTCGCTTCCTCGGGCCATGGCGACAGCAGGTCTCCGGTACGCAGCCCCGCTTCGACGTGCCCGACCGGCACGCGCTGATAGAACGACGCCAGCGAGGACGCGAGCGTCGTCGTCGTATCGCCGTGCACGAGTACGAGGTCCGGACGGCAGTCGCGAATCACGTCGCGCATGCCATGCATGATCGACGCGGTGACGTCGTACAGATCCTGGCCGCGTTTCATCACATTGAGGTCGAAGTGCGTGCGAATGCGGAATAGTTCGAGCGCCTGGTCGAGCATCTCGCGATGCTGTCCAGTCACGCAAACGAAGCAGTCGACACCGTCCGTTCCCGCAAGCCGCCTGACGAGCGGCGCCATCTTGATCGCTTCGGGCCGCGTGCCGAAGGCCAGCAACACTCTCTTGTTCATATCCGCTCCACCGCGCAATTCAACGCGCATTCCACTGCGCCGTTCATCTGCATCGACAATCCGTTCATTGCGTCACGCTCTCGTACGGCGAAAAGCCGCCATAGGTGCTCGCGCGTTGCGGCACATCGCAGAGCACGATGCCGCTGACCGCGACGCCCGCGCTGCCCAGCAGACGCATCGTGTGACGCAACTCCGCGCCCGAATGACGGCCGTGCCGCATCGCAAGCAACGTGGTGCCCGCGTGCTTGCCGATCAGCATCGAATCGGTCACGGCGAGCACGGGCGGCGTATCGACGATCACGACGTCGTACGCGCGAGAAAACTGTCCGATCGCCTCGGCAAAGCGCTCGCCCATCAGAAGCTCGGCCGGCGTCGCCGTGCTCGTGCCGCGCGACAGCACGTCGAGCCCGGGCAGCACGCCGCGCTGAACCACGCTGCCGGGCGCAGCGCCGCCGAGAAGATCGGCGAGACCCGGCACGCGCGCGACATCGACATACGATTCGATACTGCCGCGCCGCAGATCCGCATCGATGAGCAGAACGTGCTTGCCCGCCGCGGCGAGCACCGCGGCCAGATTCACCGACAGGAACGATTTGCCCACGCCGGGCCGCGGGCCGGTGACCATCACGACGTTGTTGATCGCACCGGCGCCCATGCGGAACTGCAGCGCGGTGCGCAGGCTGCGCACGCCTTCGACCGCGACGTCTTGCGGCGCACTGACCGCAAGCACCGCCGACGCGCCGCGCGTGCCGCGCCGCATGCGCTGCAATTTGGCCTGGCGCGCACTGTGCGAAATCGATGCATAGACCGGTACGCCCGACACCTGCTCGATATCGAACGTATGCTCGAGCCCCCGCGTCAGCGAACGCCGCACGAACGCCGCGCTCACGCCGAGCACGAGACCGATGAGCGCCGCCGCGCCGATCACGAGCGCCTTGCGCGGCTTGACCGGCTTTTCGGCGGTCACGGCATAGTCGACGATGCGTGCGTTGCCCTGTTGCCCCGCACGCAGCACACGCAGTTGCTGCGCGCTGTCCATCAGCTTCGTGTAGAGCTGCGTGTTCACTTCGACATCGCGCTGCAGGCCGAGCGCAACCTGCTGCGTGTCGGGCAGCTTCTTCACCTGCTGCTCGAGCCTGTCCTGCTCGCGGCGCAAGCCCGCGAGCTGCGCGTCGATCGCGGCGAGCGACGGATGGCCGGGCGCGAAGCGCGGCGCCAGTTCGTCGCGCTGCTGCTGGAGCGCAAGCATCTTTTCCTTGCCATCGACAATCGCGCGCAGCAACAGTCGCGTCTCCTCGGCAAGATCGACGGTGCCATGCTGATTGCGGAATGCGTTGTAACGCTGCTCCGCGCGGTCGAGATCCGCGCGCAGGCGCGGCAACTGAAGATCGAGGAAATCGAGCATCTGTTGCGCCTGGCCCGACTTCAGATCGACGTTGCGCTGCACGTAACGCTGCGCGATCGTGTTGACGGTCTGCGCGGTACGCTCGCTGTTTTTGCCTTCGAGCACGATCGAGATCACGCCGGACTGCCGCGCTTTCTCCTTGACGTCGAGCGCGGCTTGCAGCGCTTCGGTAGTCAGTTGCCGCGAGGCACGCGCGAGCGTGAACTCGGTACCTTCGCGCGCGACGAAGCTGTCGACGTAGAGGCGCAGCGGCCCGTCCTTCGTCTGTCCATCGACGCCGATCCCGGTCTCGCCCTTCGCCACGACTAGACCATCCGGGTCGATCAGCGAGAACGTGCGGCCGGCACCCACGCGCAGCGTGAAGCGCTGGTCATACAGGCGCGGCGGCACGTCGAACTGCGTGACGTTCAGCACTTCGCCGCCCCACGCGAAACGCGCGAGACCGAACACGGGCGTGCCGGGCTGACCGGGCGTCGCACGGCGCGCAAGCCACTCGCCGACGATCGGGAAATAGCGCGGCTGCACATCGATATCCAGATGCAGCATGCGCACCGCGTAGTCGACCACCTGCCGCGAGCGGATCAGCTCGATCTCGGCTTCGGTCGTCGCCTTGCCGTCGAACAGCGCGGCGAGATCGCCAAGCTTGTCGTTGACGAGGCTCGTGCTGTCGTCGACCTGCACGATCGCGTCGGCGCGATACTTCGGTGTCGCGATCAACGCGTAGGCGACGCCGAGCAGCAGCGTCAGCGCCGTGATCAGCGCAATCAGCACGGCGTTCTCGCGAACGACCGCCGCGACCATCGACAGATCGACTTCATCGGGCGCGCTGTGCGCGTCCGAAACGTAATGGGTTTGCGTAGGCATTGAATCAGCGGCACAGTTGGCCGATGGCGGGTTGCCAGTCGGTGAGCCCTTGCTCGATCTGTGCGATCGCCAGCTCGAAGATGAATGGATCGCGCCGGTACGGGTCGACGACATCGAAGCCGCCTGCGTCGCCGAGGCGATAGACCTTGCCTTGCGCGCGCGGCCACGCTTCGATCAGCGCGTCGCGCTGCTCGCGCGTCATGGTCAGGATCAGTTGCGCATCGCGCACATGCGGTTCGGCGAGCAGCGTAGCCGCATGCGCCGAAAGATCGAGGCCGCGCTTGCCCATCAGCTGCACGGCGAGCGCGTCGGCGCCGCGGCCATCGGATGCATACAAACCAGCCGATGCAACCGCAACGCCGGGCATGCGGCTCGCGAGCAGCACCTGCGCGACCGGGCTACGGCACACGTTCGCGGTGCACACCATCAGAACGCCGCTCATTTGCCCACCACCGCAGCCGTGAGGCCTGTGTTGATCATCGGCAGCAACTGGTTCAGCACACGGCTAAAGCGCGCAAGACCCGTCGCGTCGACATAGACGACGTCCTTCGGCTGCAGTTCGAACTGGTTGGCAAGCAGCATCGCGACCGGCGAACGCGCGTCGAGGTGATAGACGCTCGGGGTGCCCGACAGCGCACCGCGGATCACATACATTTGTGCCGCGTCGGCGCTCGTCTGGTTCAGGCTACCAGCCTGCGAGACCGCGTCGCTCAACGTGAGCCGGCCGTTTCGCATCGGCACTGCCGTCGCCGGATGGTTGATTTCACCCATCACGTAGACGCCGTTTTCGTCGCGAGAGACGACGCGCAGCATATCGCCCGCCTTCAGCACGATCTTCGCCGGATTCTTCTGCTGCTCGAAAAGCTGCGACAGATTCACCGCGTACGAGCGGCCGTCGCGCACGAGCACCATGCGGCTCTGATCCGCATTGGCCGTGAAGCCGCCTGCGCGGCTGACCGCTTCATAAAGCGTCATCGGAATGTCGTTGATCGGCTGCACGCCCGGCGCATGCACTTCGCCGTCGATATAGATCTGCGCCGAGCGAAACGATGCAACGCGCACCGTCACCTGCGGATTGCGGAATACGTCGGCAAGCCGCCGCGCGAGCAGGTCGCGCGCTTCGTCGGCCTTCAATCCGGCGACCCGCACGCTGCCCGCGTATGGAAACTGGATGCAGCCGGAGTCGTCGACGACGAAACCCGCGGGCGCATCGGCCGGACGCACCTGTGTCTGGGTCTGCGAGCCCTGCGCGGCCGCCAGTTCGGGGTGGTCCCATACCGTGATTTGCAGCACATCGCCCACGCCGAGCGTGTACGGACGGCCGGCAGAAAACAGATCGGGCGCGCTCTCGCCCGCGGCGCCGTCTCGCATCTGCGCGAGCAGCGCGGCATCGATTTCGCGAATCGGCACGCCGCTCGCACTGCCGGCATCGGCGCGCGTCGCCGCGGCGGTCGATCCGTTCGGCACAGCGCCGTTCGATGAAGTGGAGGCATCGCGCGCCATGCGCATGCCTGGTGCGACGGTGCACGCGCACAGCACGAGCGCGGCGGCTGCCAGCGTCACTGCCGTCGTTGCGCGGCGGCCCGGGGCCGTTGCGCGCGCACGTTTCGATATCCTGCACAACATGAAAATATATTCAGCGGCTTTTCGCGGCTTGCGTGTCCGTCGCATCGACGCATACCGGTGCATCGGCACCGGCTAACACTAGCGGAAAAACTGAAAACCTCGACTTTGAAGAGCCGCCCATCGTAGAAGCGCTCGGCGTACGAGTTCGGCCAAACTCCAAACCGTTTTCGCCAGACGCTCATCTCTTTTTTGTCAGCGATGTCGATCGTCACGCAATGCATCGACGCACGATCGCGGTGCACGCCATGTAACGCGCCGAAACACTTTCGAACAATCGAAAGCGCACGAAACAGGAACCAGCGATATCGGCCTGCAGTCTCTCTGGGGGCCGCCGATCGACCGTACACCATGTCAAAACCCACCCCTCGCCTTATCGAACTCGACTTCTTCCGCGGACTCGTTCTGCTTGTCATCGTCGTCGATCACATCGGCGGCAGCATCGTGTCGCGCTTCACGCTGCATGCGTATGCGTTATGCGACGCCGCCGAGGTGTTCGTCTTCCTCGGCGGCTTCGCAACGGCAACCGCGTATCGCTCGCTTGCCGAGCGGCACACCGAAGCGGTCGCGCGGCAACGCTTCCTGCGGCGCGCGCTCGAGTTGTATCGCGCGTTTCTGATCACCGCGGTGCTGATGCTCGTCGTCACGGCCGTGCTCAGCGCGCTGCGCATCGATGCGCCCAATCTCGCGATGACCGATCTCGACGACCTGCTCGACACGCCGGCCCCCGTGCTCGGCGATCTTCTGCTGTTCCGGCGCCAGCCGTATCTTGCGTCGGTGCTACCGATGTATGCGTTCTTTGCGCTGTCCGTGCCGGCTGTGCTGCCGCTCGCGCGCAGCAAGCCGTGGCTGCTGCTCGCGGGCAGCATCGCGCTGTGGGCGATCGCGCCAACCGTCGCCGGCATGCTGCCGATCGCCGACGGCGCGCAATGGGACTTCAACCCGTTCGCATGGCAGTTGATGTTCGTGCTCGGCGTGCTGGTGCGTTGCCAGCCCGTCTACGAACGTGTGAGCTCGCATCGCGACGGCTGGCTCGTCACCGCGCTCGCCATCACAATCGTCGTGGTAGGCGCGTATTACAAGCTGTTCATCGAGACCGCACCGATGGACGGCAGCCTCAAACAGAATCTGTCGTGGTTGCGCGTATCGAACTTTCTCGCGATCGCTTGGCTCGCCGCGCATATGGGTCGCGCAGGCTGGACGAAACAGCTCGCAGAGCGGCTGCCGTGGATCGGCCAGGTCGGACGCAAAGGGCTGCTATGCTTCGTCGCGGGCACTGTGATCTCCCTCATCGTCGATTCGCTGTTGTACAAGGCAACCGAGGGTTATCTGAACGTGCCGCTCGGCCTCGTGGCAGACGTAGTCGCAATCGGTGCGCTGATCGCGGTGGCGAAAGCGTCGGCGCCCATTTCGCGGGTCTTCGCACCGAAGCTCGGCAACCCGTCGTCGAGCTAGCGCGAACCCCTTTGCTTTCGCTCGCACCGCCTTTATCGCTCATGCGCAGAACGTTTCGACGTCCCCTTCGACCGTCCATCGGATTCCTGTGCAGTTTCGTCACGCTCGCCCTGACGGCGAACGCCGCTGCCGCGGTCGACACTCGCGTCAACGCAGCGGCTACTCCGACCGGAACATCGGCGCCGGTCGCCACGGGCATGCGAGCCGCAGGTGCGAGCACGGTACAAAGCCACTCGTTCCGTTCGAATGCGCTGCAGCGCGACTGGTCATACGTGGTGTACCTGCCGCCCGGGTATCGCGCCGACGGTCCGCGCTACCCGGCGCTCTATCTGCTGCACGGCAACGGCGACGACGCACATCGCTGGATTACCGAAGGCCATCTGCAAACAGCCGCCGACGCGCTGGTCGCGCGCAGGGAGATCCCGCCGGTCGTGATCGTGATGCCGCAAGGCGGTACCGACTGGTACGTCGATCGCAAGGAGAAGATCGAAACCGCGTTCTTCGGTGAACTGCTGCCGCACATCGAATCGCACTACGCGGTCGTGAACGATCGCAAAGGGCGCGCGATCGGCGGCGTATCGATGGGCGGCTTCGGTGCGTTGCGCTACGCGATGCTCGAGCCCGATCGCTTTTGCGGCGTGCTGCTGCTAAGCCCTGCCATTTATTCGGGCGAGCCGCCGCCGCAATCGGCCGCGCGCCGCGTCCAGGTGTTCGGCGAGCAGCGCTTCGATGCCGATGTCTGGCATGCGCTGAACTACCCGGCGCTGTGGCCGCGTTACATGAGCCAGCCGTACCGGCTGCCGATGTTTGTCGCCGCCGGCGACAACGATGTCGTGATCCAGGCCGAAGCGTCGCTGCTGTACACGCATCTGCGCGAAGCGGGCAATCCGGCCGCCTTGCGGATCGTTGGCGGCGGACACAACTGGGACACGTGGTCCGCCCTGCTGCCCGCCGCGCTCAAATATGGTCTGTCATGCATCAAGTCGTCGTGATGCATGACGCGCGCCGCCGCACCACGCCGATACCGCTCGTGCAGGCGTAGGCGGCACGAAACGCCTTATCGGAGCTTATCGGACAAAATCCGTCCACAGCACCATCAACACCGTCATCAGGGCGGGCCCGATAAAAACGCCGAGCAGCCCGAACGTTTCCGCGCCGCCCAGTATCCCGAACAGCACGAGCAGAAACGGCAGCCGCGTCGAGCTGCCGATCAGCACCGGCCGCACGAAGTGCTCGGCGATAAACACGACCACGAAGCCGAACACGACGACGCCGATCGCGCCGGCCGTTCCGCCTTGCAGGAAAAGCCACAAGCCCGCGCAACAAAATACGATCGGCGCGCAAAACGGCAGCATCGCGGCGATCGCGGTGACGACGCCGAGCAGCGTCGCGTGTGCGACGCCCGTGACCGCATAGGCGATGCCGAGCAGCACGCCTTCTCCGATGCCGACCACGACCAGCCCCGACACCGTGCCGCGCACGGCGTTCGCCATCCGCTCGGCAAGCTGCGCGCTTTCGTTGCCGAACGCGCGGCGCATGCCTTTCAGCACGGCACCCGAAAGGCTCGGGCCTGCCTGGAAAATGACGAACAGCGTAACGAGCGTGAAGCCGAACACCATGAGCGCGTGCGCGGCCCGTGCACCAAAATGGCGGCCGAACGTGACGACTGCGTTGCCGTGCAGCCCTTTCATCGCCGGCGAGGCTTTCAACGGCTGTCCTAAATTCGCGGTCCACCAGTTCATGACCTGCTCGGAGCCGAACGGCAGATGGGACACGAAGTCCGGCATCGGGATACCGTTCTGCTCGACGTTGTGCAGCCAGACGGTCACGTCATGCGCCTCCGCGGCGGCCTGCGCGATGCCGATGGCGGCCGGCAGCACGAAAAGCAGCGCGACGAGGACCGTCAGCAGTGTCGCGATGACCGTCGTGCGGCCATTGAACGCGGCCTGCCGCTCGATCCGGCGAAACAGCGGCCACAGTGAGGTCGCGATCACGCAGGCCCAGGCGACGGCCGGGATGAAATCGCGCACCACCCATAACGCCAGTAACACGAGCGCGGTATAGAGCGCCGCCGAAGCGACCCGCTGCATCCGGCGGCGGCTATCCATATCGGCGCCGGCCGATACGCGCGGCGGGGGGCCCGGAGGAACAGCGGGTGGGCGTGGAATCATATGGCCTCTTCATGTGTTATTGGGGGGCGAGGATTGTTCGCCATGCGCGCGGGAAGCGCGGCGCGTGTCGCACAGACCTCCGGTCTGCACATCTTAAAGGACGGGGACATCCCCGGCCGATCGGCCTGTGCAGGCTGTGCACGGGGTACAAAAGCTTGTTGCGGGAATGCGTTCGGTCGGGCGCCACACGTCGGAAACGCCGATCTCGCCGTACTTCAAAAGCTTTCATCCCAATTATTTCGGATCAGGCAACAGTATTTCAACGCCCGCACAATGGCGCTGCCGCGCCGACGGGACTACATTCGGGCACACCCGAATTTACGGAGCCGACCATGACGACGTTAGAGTGCGTACCACTGCTCGGTGCCAACGGCTTGCGCATCGAGATTCTCGAGCGCTCCGAAAACACGCTGGTAATCCGCTGGGTCGAACCCGGCAAATGCCACTATGGGGAACAGCGTTGGCGCCGCCGCTCGGCACACACTTCAGGCACTTGCGCGGTATCGCGCCGCAAGATCCGGCGCGGCGACGCGGTGTTCAAGCCGGCCGAGAGGCCCGCACCGCTCAACGCGGCCGCCATGATCGCTGCGGATATCCTCGCCAACCTGATCAACGGCATCTAGACCTCAAGCATGTAGCACGCTCCACACGAATCTTTACCGCCAGGACGGCATCGTCACCGCGTGCGAAGACGCGCAGCGCGGGCGCCGCTTTTCGGGAACGCTTTCATGCTTTACGCGAAGGGCCGGCACCCGAGCGCTTTCGCCCGGCCGTAGCTCGTTATCCCGAACGGGGCCGCGCGCTTGACTATCGCAATCATTTGCTTGCCTCGTGCCGGTGCGATGCGCGCTACCACAGTAACGAGTCGCGAATGCGGTCGATCGCGCGATTTGTGCCATTTCGTTCGCTTCGTCCACTGTCCGCATCGCTTCGGTATCCGCTACGGTATCCATTCGACAGCGCCTCGGCGCGACTTCAGCGCCCTTTCGCGTAGCCGTCGTTGCAGCGACGATCGACCTCCGTCGCAGACCGCATCGTTTCCCGGCCGCCCGCGCCAGGCAAGCGAATCTCGTCCCGCACTGAATTGATTCGACCCGATGAACTAGAATGATTCCAGTACACCGGCATCAAATGGATTGCGTGGCCTCTTTCCGCAATTCGACAGGATCGCAGAACGAGTCGATCCGGTCCGCACGGCGGCTGCGCGTACGTAGTGAAGACAAGCCCTGAGCAGTTCACGCTACACAAACCGGCAGGATGCGGGAGAGTACCTTGTTAAAACAATGGATACACAGCACGCATAGCATCTCGCGGCTCGCGCTAACGAATTCCCGGCTTTCCGCAGCCGAATTGCTGTCGAGCGCATGCGCAAAAACGGGGCTGCACGATTTCGGCGCCGAGCCGATCGAGGACGCGCTGGAACAGTTGCAGACGGCAGTCTATGAGGAAGCGGACCTGAGCCTGTTCGGTCGCGTTTCGACACACTGGGACAACCTGCGCCTACTCACGAATCTGCTCATTCTGCGCGACAGGGAACTTGCCGATCCCGGCATTCTCGAGCGGCCGATCGCGCAACCGGTGTTCGTGCTCGGCATGCCGCGCAGCGGTTCGTCGTTTCTCCACTCGCTGCTCGCCGAAGACGACGCCAGCTTTGCGCCGCGCTGCTGGCAGGCCATCTACCCCTATCCGGACCATCCTGCCGCCGGGCGCCGCGCAGGCCCGCGCAAGGTGCAGCGCCAGTTCGATTTCTTCCATCGGCTTGCGCCCGATCTGCATAACGTCCACCCGTTCACTGCACTGACGCCGCAGGAATGCACGGAGTTCACCGCGCACAGTTTTCGCAGTCTGCGCTTCGAGACGATTTACCACGTGCCGTCGTACAAACGTTGGGTGCAACAGGCCGGCCACGTACAGGGGTATCGCACGCACCGGCGCTTCCTGCAGCATCTGCAGGGGCCGCGCGCGACGCGCTGCGTGCTGAAGTGCCCCGACCACGTGTTCGCGATGGAAGCGCTGCGCGAGGTCTACCCCGACGCGCGCGTGATCTTCACGCATCGCGATCCGCTGAAAGTGCTGCCGTCGGTCGCGCGGCTAACGGAAGTGCTGCGCAAGCCGTTTGCGCGGCACATCGACAGGCATGCCATCGGCCAGCAGATCAGCTCCGACTGGGCAAACGGCGCACAACACATTATCGCAGCCGACGCGCGCGGCCTATGGCCGGACAAGCATGTGTTTCACGTGCACTACAGGGCGCTCACGGCCGCGCCGCTCGACACGATACGGCAGATTTACGATCACTTCGAGCTCGAGCTCACGGCGGCATATCGCGATCGGCTGGAGGAGCAGATCGCGCGCAAGCCGACCGGCGGCTACGGCAAGAACGTCTACCGCTTCGACGACTTCGGTCTGCGAGCCGAGGAAGAACGCGAACGCTATCGCGACTATATGGCGCACTTCGACGTCGCCGAGGAAGTGGCCGTTCAGTGAGCTGCCGCATGCGGACTGCCGCCCATGCTGTTCCTCGCTGCCGCGGCATCCACGCCCGGCGGCCGCGATCGCGTTTCGCGTATCGCGTGGTGCAATCGGCTTGTGCGAACGGATAGTTCGCGCGCCATGCCCATTATCCGAACGTATAGTCCGTTTACCGCGCCGCAACGCCCGCGCTGCTTCGCTTGATCCAAGGTATCGGCAAGCCTGCCGCTAGTCGCATCAGCGGCGACCATCGTATCCCTTTACGCCTCCCCGCTCCAAAACTAAATTTCACCCATCGCAAGTGCGCAAGCGCGGTTGAGTAGAGCCGAAACGCATTTCCGATGCTGGATCGAATCAAGTTACGTGCTGGAAGCCCACTTCACGACCGGCTTCCAACCTTCAACTCACTCGTTAAGGAGTCCAACTAATGAACAAGCTCACTGTTGCCGCCATGCTCGCCGCTACCCTGCTCGCCGGTCCGATCGCGGCTCACGCGCAAACGAACGATCCGGTCACGCGCGCCGAAGTACGAGCCGACCTGGTTCGCGTCGAACAGGCGGGATACAACCCGTCGACCGGCGAAGACGTGCACTATCCGGCCGACATTCAGGCTGCCGATGCAAAGATCGCGGCCCAGCAGGACTCCTCGTACGGCGGCGTTGCGCAAGGCACGTCGGCAACGGGTTCCAGAATGCACCGGCACGCGGCGATGCATTCGAACTGTGTCGGCCCCGTCAGCTTCTGCAACATCTATTTCGGCAGTTGAGTGCGGCTGCGGCAGGTGGCGGCAGTGATCGAGGATGCGGCAAAAGCATGCGCAACAGCAGGGCTCTGCATTGCAGTGCCCCGCTGTCTGCGTTAAGGTGGCTCTGATCGCGCCGTTGCGCACCGTGCGCAATGGCGCCTGGAGACTGCCCATGGCCGACACCGACAACGAAATCCGCCCGCTCGACCACGCCATCGCGCCCCAACAGTTTTCGCTCGACGTGCTGCTCGAAAAGTACGCGAAAGGCGACGAGCGCAATGCGGACGATGTTTACCGCCGCGTTGCGCGCGGCGTGGCGACGGCCGAACCCGAAGCATTGCGCGCGCAGATCGAAGAGCGTTTCGCCGACAACCTGCGGCACGGCGCGCTGGGCGCGGGCCGCATCATGAGCGCGGCCGGCACCGGCATCGCGGCGACGCTGATCAACTGTTTCGTGCAGCCGGTCGGCGACAGCATTCAGGGCGTCGACGAAGAAGGCCTGCCCGGCATTTATGTTGCGCTGCTGCAGGCGGCCGAAACGATGCGGCGCGGCGGCGGCGTCGGCTACAACTTTTCGGCGATCCGCCCGCGCGGCGCGCGCGTGCATACAACGAGCTCATCGGCCTCCGGCCCGTGCAGCTATATCGATGTGTTCGACGCCTCGTGCCGCACGGTCGAAAGCGCCGGCTCGCGGCGCGGCGCGCAAATGGCCGTGCTCGATTGCTCGCACCCGGATCTGCTCGATTTTATCGAAGCGAAGCATTCGAAGGGACGCTGGAACAACTTCAACGTATCCGTGGCCGTCACAGACGCATTCATGCAAGCCGTCGAAAACGACCTGCCGTGGCAGCTCGTGCATCGCGCGGAACCGTCGCCGTCGATGCGCGCATCGGGCGACATGCGCCAGCGCGCCGACGGCCTGTGGGTATATGGCGAGCATCGCGCGCGCGACATCTGGAACAGGATCATGCGCTCGACCTACGATGTCGCCGAGCCCGGCATCGTATTCATGTCGCGCATGAACGACGACAACAATCTGCGCGCGATCGAATCGATCCGCGCGACGAATCCGTGCGGCGAACAGCCGCTGCCGTCGTACGGCTGCTGCAACCTCGGACCGCTCAATCTCACGCGCTTCGTCGCCGATCCGTTCGCGCAGATGCAAGGCCGCATGCCGTCCTTCGACTGGGACGCGCTCGCCGCGCGCACGCGCACGCAGGTGCGCTTTCTCGACGACGTGCTCGACGTCACGCTGTGGCCGCTCGAGGAGCAATACGCCGAGTCGCGCGCAAAGCGCCGCATCGGCGTCGGCTTCACGGGCCTCGGCGATACGCTCGTGATGCTCGGCCTGCGTTACGACTCGGCCGAAGGCCGAGAATTCGCGGCGAAAGTCGCGCGCCTGATGCGCGACGAAGCGTATCGGGCATCGGTCGAACTCGCGCGCGAACGCGGTGCGTTTCCGCGCTTCGATGCCGCGCAGTATCTCGACGAAGGCACGTTCGCATCGCGTCTGCCCGACGATGTGAAAGATGCGATCCGCAAGCACGGCATTCGCAACAGCCACCTGCTGTCGATCGCCCCGACCGGCACGGTCAGCCTTGCGTTCGCCGACAACGCGTCGAACGGTATCGAACCGGCGTTTTCGTGGACGTATACGCGAATGAAAGTGATGCCCGACGGCAGCCGCGCGTCGTTCGCGGTGGAGGACCACGCGTACCGGCTTTATCGCGAACTCGGCGGCGACGTCGAGCGCTTGCCCGGCTACTTCGTGAGCGCCCTCGAAATGTCCGCGCGCGATCACCTCGACATGATGGCCGCAGTGCAGCCCTATATCGACACGTCGATTTCCAAAACCGTCAACGTGCCTGCCGATTACCCGTTCGAAGCATTCGAAAGCCTTTATTTCGACGCATGGAAAGGCGGCCTCAAGGGTCTCGCGACCTATCGGCCGAACGAAACGCTCGGCGCGGTGCTGTCGGTCGACACGCCGCAACCGGCCGATGCGATCGCCGAGACTGGCCTCGACCCGCTGCGAATCGCAATCGATCATCGGCCCAAGGGCGAAATGCCCGCGATCATCGAGAAGGTCGAATACCTGACGCAGGCGGGCAAGAAGTCGCTATACCTCGCGGTGTCGTTCATGGAAGTGACGGGACGCATCGGCGGCGCCGACGTGACGATCGAGCGGCCGATCGAATTCTTTATCCCGGCCGGCCAGCGCGACGAATCGCAGCAATGGATCACCGCGACCATGCGCTCGCTGTCGCTGGCCGCGCGCGGCGGCTTCGTCGCACGCAATCTGCAGGATTTGCGTAAGGTTTCCTGGGACCGAGGCCAGGTGCGCCTTGGCGACGTGCAACGTCTCGACGGCACGCGCTCGCCGCGCTGGCACGATTCGGAAGTCGCGGCGCTCGCCTATGCGTTGCAGCAGATTCTGCACCGGCGAGGCTTTCTCGATGCCGAAGGCAATCAGGTGCCGTCGCGGCTGCTCGCGCGTCTGCCGCATACGCACGGATTGCCTTTACCGATCTCGGCGAATCTGAACGCGCAACAACAGCAACATCAAGCGGCCGCGGCGGACGAAGCGCTACAACCGCAAGACGAGCCCGCGCTGCACGGCTTGCGTTCGATGCACGGCCGCAAATGCGGCATTTGCGGCGCTAACGCGGTGATTCGCAAGGACGGCTGCGACTTTTGCACCGCGTGCGGCGAAATTGGTGCATGCGGGTAATGCCGACTCAACGCGGCGCCCGGCCGGGCCGCTAACCGGCCCGTTAGCCGACCGGTTAACCGGCCCACTAACCGGGCCGTCCCTCAAACGCAACGCCCGCTATCGCCGAACGTGCACATCGCGGCGTTGCCGTCAGCTTGCGCGGGTACAATACCGCGTCGTCTCCACTCAACGGACAGCATCCCGCCGCGACCGGTGCGGGCCAAGCCTAGTCGTCACGCGACCATGTACGATCCGTCGAACTCCGCTGAGGGGAAATTCTCCGAGCCGCAAGAAGAAGCGAGCGTGAAGCGCAACGTCGCGCCGCGCCTCGCGCTCGCCATTGCCGCGCTGTGTTGTCTTGGCGTCACGGCAGGTGCCGTGCTTTGGGGCGAACACTACGCGGACCACGAAGTCGCGGAGCGCGAAAGCCTGATCGGCCATGACATGGTCGAGTCGCTCGACCGAATGTTAACTAGCGTGCGGACCGGACGCCGCGACGCGTTACGCGAACTGGTCGGCGAACGCTGCGCGAAAATCTCGCTGCAACTCTCCGAGCTCGAAACCTACGTCCAGTATGTGCGTTCGATCAACCTCGTCGATAACGACACGCTCTATTGCTCGTCGTCGATGGGTCCGTTGAGCGTGCCGCTCTCGTCGTATGTGCCGCGCGGCACGCCCGACTCGCACGGCGTGATCGTCAATCTGCTTGCGGGCACGCCCTTTCAGCCCGGCACGCCAGTTATTTCGATGTACGAACCCACAGGCGACGGCGCAGGCGTGCAATACACGCTCGAAGGCGCCTATGTGGCCGATGCGCTTTCACACGGCATACGCTACGGCGCGCAACAGGTCTTTCTGTCAATGCCGGGCTCGGGCGTGCTCAACGACAAAGGCGAATTCATCCCGGCGATCAAAACGCCAGGCAGGATCGGCACGCGCGTCTATTCGACGCAATGGCCGTTCTCGATCGCGGTGCTCGCATCGGCCGCGCTCGCAACGCAGATGCACTGGCGCTACGGGCTGCTGTTCGGCGCGCTCGCGATTCTGTTCGACCTGCTGATCGCGGCGATTGCCCTGCTCGCGCTGGCGCCGCAGCGCCAGTTGCTCGCCGCGGTACGGCGCGGCTTGCGGCTCGGACAACTGCATGTCGTGTATCAGCCCGTGGTCGAGATCGAGACGCGGCGCATCGTCGGCGTCGAAGCGCTGATTCGCTGGACGCATCCGCGCTGGGGCTCGGTCAGCCCGTCGGTGTTCATGACGCAGGTCGAACGCAGCCCGCTGCTCGCCCAGATCACGCGATTCGCGCTGCGCACCGCCGCTGCCGATATCGCGCAGAAAACGGCGATCCGGCCGCTGCGCGTCGCGGTCAACGTCGCGCCGATGGATCTGCAGCGCAAAGACTTCGTGGCCGATGTTCTGGCGGTAAACGATGCGCTTCCGCCAGGCGTCACGCTAATTCTCGAATTGACCGAACGCTTTCTGCTTGCAAGGCAGCCGCGCACGCAAGCCATTTTCGATGTATTGAAAGCGCGCGGCGTGCGGTTCGCGATCGACGACTTCGGCACGCAGCACAGCAATCTCGATCTGCTCGGCCGCTTTCCTTTCGATTACGTGAAGATCGACGGCCAGTTCGTACGGCAGATCGACAAAGGCGGCACCGCGCTGATCAAGGCCATTGCCGCCGTCTCCAGACACTTCGGCATGGAAGTGATCGCCGAAGGCGTCGAAACCGAAGCACAGCATGCGGCGCTGCGCGAGCTCGGCGTGCCGTTCGGCCAAGGCTTTCTCTATCAACGCCCGGTCGACGCGAGCGAGCTTTCCGTCGAAAAGGAACCGGTGCTGGCCGCCACCGGTCATTGACCGGGCGTTTGCTCGACCCACGCCAAAGCGCATCGACGACGGGAACTGACGTCCCGTACTCGCGGCCAATTTTCCTTATGGAAAAAAATCAGAGCCATTTCGCCTATAGTGACAGCGGGCTCGAAGGCCGCGATCACCGCAAGCGCCGCAACGACGCCTTACACGATGCTTCGATATCGAAGGCGATACAGCAAGCATCACACAACTGTCACATCAATCCTCTGAACACGGAGACTGTCAGATCATGGAATACCGTCAGCTTGGCCGCTCGGGCCTCATGGTGTCGACCATCACGCTCGGCACGATGACAATGGGCGGCAAGGGCAAATTCGCGAGCGTCGGCGACGTCGGCCTCGACGAAGCGCGCCGGCAAATCGATCTGTGCCTCGATGCCGGGGTCAATCTGATCGATACCGCCGATGTCTATTCCGATGGCGCGTCCGAGGAGATCGTCGGCGCCGCGCTTGGCGGCAAGCGCAAGAACGGCGTGCTGATCGCGTCCAAGGCGCGCTTTGCGATGGGCGACGGCCCGAACGATCGCGGACTGTCGCGCTATCACCTCGTGCGCGCATGCGAGGCGAGCCTGAAGCGCCTCAACACCGACGTCATCGACCTTTACCAGGTGCACGAGTGGGACGGCATCACGCCGCTCGAAGAAACGCTCGAAGCGCTGGACCTGCTCGTGCGGCAAGGCAAGATCCGCTATGTGGGATGCTCGAACTATTCGGGCTGGCATCTGATGAAGGCGCTGCATATCAGCGAGCGCGACCGCTTGCCGCGCTTCATCAGCCAACAGATCCATTACACGCTCGAAGCGCGCGAAGCCGAATATGAACTCGCGCCGATCGCGCAGGATCAGGGGCTCGGGATTCTGGTCTGGAGTCCGCTTGCGGGCGGCTTGCTGTCGGGCAAGCATCGCCGCGATACGACGCCGGAGGGCACGCGCCAGCTCGCGGGCTGGACCGAACCGCCGATCCGCGACGCGGAACGGCTGTGGAATATCGTCGACGTGCTCGTCGACGTCGCGGCCGAGCACGACGTGTCGGGCGCGCAGGTCGCGCTCGCGTGGCTGTTCGGCCGCCCGGCGGTTTCGTCGGTGGTCATCGGCGGGCGCAACCACGATCAGCTGCGCGACAACCTCGCCGCGGCGAATCTGAAGCTCACCGCCGAACAGCGCGCGCGTCTCGACGAGGTAAGCCTGCCGCCGCTCATCTATCCGTACTGGCATCAGACGTGGACAGCGAGCGAACGGCTCGGTCCGGCCGATCTGTCGCTGATCGGCCCGCATCTGCGGAAGGCTTAGCTTCGCTAGCGGCGCCTATCGCTCTGCATGGCTCTGCATGGGCCTGCTATGGGCCTGCATGGCCCGCACAGGCCTGGCACGGGCCTGCATCGCGATTGACGATGCAGGCCCATCGAGCGCATCGTACAGGCATGGCACTTGCGGCGGTGCGCTCTCATGAAGCTCGCCACTTTCAATATCAACGGCATTCGCTCGCGTTTGCCCTCGCTCATCACATGGCTCGAGAAAGAGCAGCCCGATATTGCGTGCCTGCAGGAACTGAAGGCGCCCGATAGCGCGTTTCCGGAAGCCGAACTGCGCGATGCCGGTTATGGCGCGATCTGGCATGGGCAGACGGCGTGGAACGGCGTCGCGATACTGGCCAAAGGCGTGAAGCCCACCGAGACGCGGCGCGGACTGCCCGGCGGCGACGCCGATACGCATAGCCGTTATATCGAAGCGGCCGTCAACGGTTTGCTGGTCGGCTGCCTGTATCTGCCGAACGGCAACCCGCAGCCTGGTCCAAAATTCGACTACAAGCTCGAATGGTTCGAACGCCTGATCGCTTACGCGCAGACGCTTTTCGACAGCGGCCATCCAGTCGTACTGGCCGGCGACTATAACGTCGTGCCGACCGACTTCGATATCTACAATCCGCGCTCCTGGTTGAAGGACGCGCTGTTGCAGCCCGAAAGCCGCGAATGCTATGCGCGCCTGCTCGAACAGGGTTGGACCGATGCACTGCGCAAGCGCTATCCCGACGAGAAGATATTCACGTTCTGGGATTACTTCAGGCGGCATTGGGAAACGAATTCGGGCCTGCGCATCGATCATCTGCTGCTGAGCGCGCCGGTGGCGCCGGCGCTGCGCAATGCGGGCGTCGACAAATGGGTGCGAGGCGAAGCGCATGCGAGCGACCATGCACCGGCATGGGTCGAACTGAAACTCGACACGCGCAAGGCAGACGACCATGCAGTCAGGAGCGTCGCGCGGAGTGCCGCCAAAAAGGCTGCGACAAAACAGACTGCCGCAAAAAAGATTGCTGCGAAGAAAACTCCCGCGAAAAAGGCCACGGCCAGGTCCTGATGCGAAAAGACCGCAGGCAAGCTGCCGACGCGGTCTTCCGCTTCAAGTTCAACCTGCGACTGCGACCTGCAACCGCATTCGAAACAAGCTTCGCGAAGCTTAGGGATGGTCGTAGGAACCCGAAGCCTTCAACCAGTCGTTGCCGCGTCCCGCCGCTTGCGGAACCTGAGCACGACCCGACTGCGACGTGCCATTCGTTGCAGGGCCATAACCGCTCGTTTGCGACGCGCCGTTTTGCGCGATCACTTGCGATTCGGCAGCCGCGAGTCCGTCCGGATAGTGTGCGTCGCCCGTATTCCACAAGGTCGCGCCTCTTTCCGCCTTCTGCACCTGCGCGAGTTCCGCACGCACCTGGGCACGCGTGACCGGCCCGTTCGACTGAGCGAACGACACCACGGGGGTGGCAAGCACCGCAGCGACCGCGATTGCGCTGATAAACGATTTCATGAAATACCTCCCAAAGCCGTTGACGAAGCCACGACAGAACTTGTCTGTGACTGTTGGGTACCACTATAGCGACGCGAATCCCTAGGGAAAACCCTTATAACGAGAAAGGACCTTTGCGTATTTCGAATGCAATTGTTTCGACGGTCCGAACGTTTACGACCGGCGTCACCGTCTGCAGATTACGAACTTGCGCATTCGGCCCGACACCCGATCACGGCATTCGCAATACGTCGACGCAAGGTCCATGCGTTATGCTGGCGCCTTTTTGCGCGAGACCCGAGCGATGTCCGACGAATACGAAGTCCACGGCCCGCACGACCATGCGGTCGAGCACGCGAGCGGCCATGCCGCCGGTCCCAGCGCGTCGCGCATCGCGGTCATGACGGCGATCCTCGCGAGCGTCGGCGCGATCGCGTCGTACCAGAGCGGCGCGAACGAGAATCTCGCGCTCTTCTACAAGAACGAGGCTGCCATCCGCAAGACCGAAGCGTCGGACCAGTGGGCGTACTACCAGGCCAAGGGCCAAAAGCAGAACCTCGCCGAACTCGGCGCCGCATTGAGCGATGCTTCGTCCACGGCGCACGCGAAATTCGTCGTCGACGAACAACGCTATGCCGCCGACAAGGAACCGATTCGCGCCAAGGCCGAATCGCTCGAAAACGAAGCGAAGAAAGACAATGAGACCAGCGAGTCGCTGCAGCACCAGCATCATCGCTGGGCGCAAGCGACGACGCTGATCCAGATCTCGATCGCACTCGCAGCGATCACGCTACTGACGAAAAAGAAGTGGCTGCAGACGATGACCGGCGCGATCGCGCTGATCGGTGTCGGCTTTTTTATCGCGGCGTGGCTGGCCGTGTAAAGCAACTGCGGCGCCCCCCGATACTCGCGCCCATCACGCTTCGACGCGGCGCCGACAGGCCAGGTGCAACGCAAGCCGCCCTTGCCGCGAGCGCTATTTCCCCGGCGTTTCCTGCAAGCGATGCGTCGTCTGCGGCGCGGCCGCCGCCGACGACGCCGCTTCCGACACGCCGCGCGGCCCTTCCGGCACATCGACAGGCCGCGTCGATCGCACCGCAGCCGGATACATCGCCATCAGCGTGCGCAGTACGCCGTTTGTCCAGCCGAAGCCGTCCTGCAGCGGATATTCGCCGCCTCCCGCCGCGGTCGCACCGGCCTTCGCGTCGACATCGTATTTTTCGACGAGCTTGCCGGTGCGCTGATAGTAGGCGACGTTGGTCTGAACCCAGCGCGTCGCAATCTGACTGGCGAGGTCCGACTGGCCATAACGGCGCAAGCCGGCCACCGCCAGATACTGAAGCGGCGCCCAACCGTTCGGCTCATCCCATTGTTGCCCCGATTGCACCGTGGTCGTAGCAAGGCCGCCGGCTCGCAGCAGCCGCGCACGCACCGTCGACGCGACCGCGGCCGCCTGTGCCTTGTCGGCGATGCCGAAGTAAAGCGGATAAACGGTCGCCGCACTGAGCCGGTGCGTAAGCCGCCCCGCGTCGAAGTCGTAATCGCCGAATGCACGCAATTGCGGATCCCACAACACGCGACGAATCGCCGCCGCTCGCGCCGATGCCCGTTTTTCGAAGCGTTCCGCTTGCGCCGCATCTCCCTTTAGCCGATAAGCGTGTGCGATCGTGCGTTCGAGATCGGTCAACAGGCTATTCAGATCGACGGGAACGAGCGACGTCACTTCGACTGTGCCGAGCGTCTTGCCGTCGGCGAACCAGCGCGAACTGAAATCCCAGCCGGTTTCGCCGCCCGCGCGCAGATTGCGCCACAGGTCGGCCGCATCGCGCTGCGGCGTTTGCCGGGCCGTGACGACGTCTTCGCGGTACGACTCGTCGCGCGGCGTATCGCGTGCGTCCCAATAGCGGTTCAGCAACGTGCCGTCCTGCAGCTTCACGAGATGGCGATAAGCGCCGCCGCGCGCGACATGCGCTTCTCCGTCCATCCAGTACCGGTATTCGGCAAGCAGTTCGGGCAGATAGTGCAGATACACGGCGTCGCCGTCGCGCCCGGCCGTGAGCCGCACCATCTGCGCGAAGAACGGCGGCTGCGAGCGGCTCAGATAATACGTACGGTTGCCGTTCGGGATGTGCCCGTAACGGTCGACAAGCGTCGAGAAATTATTGAGCTCGTCGTCGAGCAGATCGGCGCGGCCGCTCGCTTCGAGCCCGAGCATGATGAAAAACGAGTCCCAGTAGTAGATCTCGTCGAAGCGGTCGCCGGGCACGATATACGGATACGGCAGCGGCAACAACGACGACCATTGGCTCGCGCTTTTATCCGGATCGCGCCGCAGCACATTCCACAGCGTATCGATATGCGCGGTCACGCTCTGATTCGGATCGGACACGTAACGCTTCGTTTCGCGCGCCGGCAGCGTGAAATGCGCGTCGACGAACTGCTTCAGTTCGAAGCCGCGCTGCGATTTCCGTTGAGTGTAATCGGCCACGATATGCGACGGCGTATCGTTCGGGATCATGTCCGCGAAAGTCTTGCTGTCGGGAAACAGATGCGCGAGTTCGACATCGCGATAGAGCACGCCATAGAGCTCGGACGGCGGCACGGGCACGACCGGCGACGGCGCGGTCTTGCCTGCTGTGCCGGCAGTGGACGCACTGGCTGCTCCGGTGTTTGCCGGCGGCGTCGCCACAGCAGGCGATGACGATGCCTCGACGGCGGGCGCCGCACTTTCAGTGGCCGCGCGCGCGGTGCTGCCGGTCAACAAACACGCTGAACAGCACAAACAGGCGGCGGCACTGCGCGCGCGACGAGACAAGGCTTGCGGCATCGATCGAAATCCTCGGGGTTGGTTGGGGGTCGGGTGGTGCTGATTCCTGCAGACGAAAGACGCAAGCCAGCAAACAATGTTCCCCACATGCCGCATCTCCTGCTCGCGGAATCGCGAGTCGACGAATGCGACGAATGCGACGATGTCGATATCGCACGCAACACAACGATCGCCTCGCAGGCGGCGCGTTCCGCAGGTTTCATACCGGAGCAGTCGGCGCAGCGCGCAACACCGCGCCAGTTCTGGCGCGCAGGCCCTTCGTTGCGCGACGTGCCGACATGTAGACATAATTTGCTGACGTCGCACGTCGAGGTGAGCGCCATGCAAGAGTCCGGTTCATCCGAATGCAGCAGCATCGTCCGGCCCGCGAACGAGGTCGCCGCACGCGATCTCCGGCGCGTGCCGATCCATCCCGATCATTGGTATCCGCTCGCGTGGTCGAGCGAAGTGAAACGCGGCCACACGCACGGCGTGCGCTTTGCGGGTGAGCCGATCGTGCTCGTGCGCACCGCATCGGGCACGGTATTCGCGCTCGAAGACCGCTGCGCGCACCGGCAGATTCCGCTGCGCGACGGCGTCGTCGACGGCGAAGCGATCCGCTGCTGTTATCACGGCTGGACCTACGACGGCACGGGCCGCTGCGTCAACATACCGTACCTGGGCCGCGAGCGCTTGCCGAACGGCGTACGCGCGTATCCGTGCCGCGAATTCGAAGGCCTCGTGTTCGTGTTTCCGGGCAACCCGGCACGGGCCGAATCGACACCGCTGCCCGCGCTTGGCTCGATCGCGAATCACGCGTACAAGACGCGCCGCTATGCGCGCGACGTCGCGTGCCATTACTCGTTCATGCACGAAAACCTGATGGATATGAACCATCAGTTTCTGCACCGCCGCGTGATGGGACAAATGAGCGCGCGTTCGCTCGGACGCCGCCATGGCGAGAACTGGGTCGAAGTGGACTACACGCTCGAGCGCGAAGGCGGCAGCCGGCCGCTCGGCGAAGCCGTCGTGCTTGGACAGGGCGCGCAAAACAGCCCGACCGGCCACGACGTGATGACGGTGCGCACCGACTACCCTTATCAAACGCTGCAGATCCGCAACGCGAGATCGACGTTGATGCTCGACTTGTGGGCCGTGTACGTGCCGCTCGACCGCGAACAGCGCACGACACGCGCGTTCGGCCTCGTGTCGATCAAACGGCCGCGCATGCGCGTGCTGCTCGATGTCGCGTGGCCGGTTCTGATCTGGTTCACCGAGCGCATCTTCAAGGAAGATCGCTGGGCCGTCGAACGCGAGCAACTGGCGCACGACGAACAGGGCGCCGACTGGAATCACGAGGTATTTCCCGTGATCAACGAACTGCGCGAGCTGCTGCGACGCTGTGGCGCGCAGGCATCGCGGCGCGTGATTCCGATTGAAACGCCCGCGGCGCCGGCCGATTGACGGCGCCGCACCTCGTCAGGCAGCCAGCAACCCGCGCTTGCGCAACATCGGCTCCGCTTGCGGATCATGCCCGCGAAACGCGCGGAACGCAGCGCGCTCGTCGCGGCTATCGCCCGCGCTGTACACGTAGCGTGCGAGCTTGTCCGCGAGCAGCGGATCGAACGCATTGCCCGCTTCCTCGAATGCGTCGAACGCCTCCGCTTCGAGCACCTCGGCCCACATGTACACGTAGTAGCCGGCCGCGTAGTGCGCCCCGCTGAAGATATGCGAAAAATGCGGCAAACGGTGCCGCATGCCGACTTCGCGCGGCACACCGAGACGCGCGCGCGCTTCTTCTTCGAAGCGTGCGATATCGATATCCGCCGCATCTTTCTGCTGATGCAGCGCCAGATCGATCAACGCCGACGACGCATACGACACCGTTTCGAACCCCTGATTGAAAGTCTGCGACGCGCGAATGCGCTCGATCAGCGCGGCCGGTATCGGCTCGCCCGTTTCGACATGGCGCGCATGTTTCTCGAGCACTTCCGGTACGGTCGCCCAGTTCTCCATCAGTTGCGACGGCAGCTCGACATAGTCCTGCGGCACGCTTGTGCCGGACAAACGCCCATACGTCACATCGGACAGCAAGCCGTGCATCGCATGGCCGAATTCATGAAACAGCGTGCGCACGTCGTCGAAGCTCAGCAGCGTCGGGCCATCGCCGTTGCGCGCGAAGTTGTTGTTGTTCACGACGATCGGCTGAACCTCGTCGCCATGACGGCCGTTGCGCATCTGCCGGCGATAGATATGCATCCACGCGCCGCCCTGCTTGTTCGGCCGCGCATAGTTGTCGCCAAGAAACACGCCCACGCGCTCGCCGCCGCGCTGCACTTCCCATAGGCGCACGTCCCGGTGATACAGTTCCACGCCGCTCTGCTCGACAAACTGCACACCGAACAGACGCCCCGCGCAATCGAACATCGCATCGAGCATCGCATCGAGGCTGAAATACGGCTTCACTTGCGCGTCGTCGAGTGCATAGCGGGCTGCGCGTACCTTTTCGGCCAGGTAGTACCAGTCCCACGGCTCGATGTCGGTCGGCTCGCCGAGTGCCCTGGCCTCTTCGACGAGCGCGGCCCGTTCGCGCGCGGCGCTCGCTTTTGCAGGCTCCCACACCTGGCTGAACAGCCGATCGACGGCACGCGCGTTGCTGGCCATGCGGTCGGACAGCGCGTAGTCGGCAAAGCTTTCGTAACCGAGCAGGCGCGCCTGCTCCGCGCGCAATGCGAGAATCTGCCGGGCCAACGGCCGGTTGTCGCGTCCCGCCGTTTCGCCGCGCGTCGTCCATGCTCGCCATGCGGTTTCGCGCAAATCGCGGCGCGTCGAAAACGTCAGGAAAGGCTGCACGAGCGAACGCGCAAGCGTAATCACATGGCCGTCCATGCCGCGCTCGCGCGCCGCACCGCGTGCGGCTGCGCGCAGGAAACCGGGCAGCCCGGCGAGGTCCGCTTCCGATGCGAGCTGCAACTGATACGACGATTCGTCGGCAAGCACATTCTGCGAAAACTGCGTTTGCAGTTCCGCAAGCTGCACTGCGATTGCCGCAAACCGTTCGCGCGCCGGACCTTCGAGCGCCGCGCCCGTGCGGATGAAATCGGTATGCACGCGCTGCAGCAGCCGCTGCTGCTCTTCATCGAGGTTCAACGACTGCGCCTGCCGGTGCACCGCATCGAGCCGCGCGAAAAAGCCGGCGTGCATCGCCACCCGGCTGTCGTGCGCGGCAAGACGCGGAGCCATCTCGCGCTCCACCGCCTGCAGTTCCGGCGGCGATTCGGACGCGCACAGATTGTCGAACGCGAGCCGCACGCGGTCGAGCTTCGCCCCCGCGGCGTCGAAGGCGGCGACCGTATTGTCGAAAGCCGGTGCATCGGCGTTCGTTGCGATCGCATCGATTTCATTCAGATGTTCGTCGAACAGCACGGCGAATGCCGGCGCGAAATGTTCGCTGCGAAGCTGCCCGAACGGCGGTAGCTGGTAACGGGTTTGCCACGGCTGCAGCAGCGGATTGTCTTGCCCGGTCATGTCGGTTTGCCCCTTTGTCTTCGGCTACCCGCCATGATAAGGCAAGCCTACCGGACGAAAGTGCCGAGGCCGTTTTCGTCGTAATACTCGAGCGTGACGCGATCGCTCAGAAAGCTCGCCTTGGAAATCGTACCGGGCGACGCATTCTCGTTGTACAACGTGAACGTGAACACATCGCCGTCCCAATGCGCAAGCGGCAGCACGATCGGCACCGGCCCGATCGCGAGCGTCAGCGCACCGTTGCGTTCACCGACCTTCAACGGCCCGAAATAGTCGTTGCGATAGGTGCCCGTGTATATGGACGGCGTACGCGGCGGCAGCGGCGAGGCGGGCCGCGCGGCGCCGACCAGCGATCCCTCGGGCTTCATCATCGGCGCGAGTGCGTTTCCATAGAGCGTTGCCCAGTCGCGTTTGATCGAACCGAACTGCACGAGATCGAAGAACTGTGCCGTGATCGTTTCCGGCACACCGATCGGATAACCGTTGGTCAGCGCGACGATCGCCACGCCGGTCGACGGCACGACGACGAAGTTCGTCGCCGCGCCGACCGCGAATGCGCCCGAATGGCTGTAGCTCGGACGCCCGGACTCCGTCATGCCGACATTGAAGCCGAAGCCGTAATAGCTGGCCGGATGGCCGGCGCCCGGCGGCGCCGACTGCACCTGCTGCGACACGGCGGCCTTCAGCGCGGCGGCATCGACGATACGCTTGCCGTTGAACATGCCCTGCCCGAGCATCATCGCGAGCCACTTCGCCATATCGTTGACCGACGAACTCGCGCCACCGGCCGGCGCCTGCGCGTCCGGCATATTGCCCGGGCCGACCACCCATCGATCGCCGCGCTTCACATGGCCGGTCGCGCGATTCGCGCGTGCAGCGAAATCCGCATGACGCGAACTCGTGCTCGTCATCCCGAGCGGCTTGTAGATGGCCTCTTCCGAAAGCGTGGCCCAGTCGGTGTCGGCTGCCGCGGCAACCGATATCGCCGCCGCCGTCAGTCCGAAATTCGTGTACGCGTACGAATTGCGAAAGCCGTGCAACGGCAGATAGCGCAGCCGTTGCAGGATCTCCGTCTGACCATACCCCATGTCTTCGAGCCGATCGCCCGCGTGGTCCGGCAAGCCCGAGCGGTGCGCGTACAGGTCCGCGATCGTCACGGCCTCGCTCGCTTGCGCATCGGATAGCGTGAACCACGGCAGATGCGTGCGCACGGTCGTGTCCCAGCTCACACCGCCCGCTCCGATTTGCCGCGCGACCACGCTCGCGCCGACCGGCTTCGATAACGATGCGAGCTGAAACACGGTATCCGCATCGACCGGCTGGCCGCTGCCGACCTCGCGCGTGCCGAATCCTTTTGCGTAGACGGTCCGCGTGCCGCGGACCACGGCGATCGCAAGCCCCGGAACGCCCGTGCGCGTCATCTGCGCCGTCGCGAGTTCATCGAGCTGCGCGATCGCGCGATCGATTTGCGCGGGCGGAATCGGCGGCAGTTTGCGCGGCGGCGCGCACCGCGCGCTATCGTTCGATGCGCCGTGCGCGCTCGACGAGAACGGTGCGGCAAGCGATGCACCGAGCGACGTCAGTACGGGCGCGCAAAGCGCTGTGCCAAGCAGGCGCCGCCGTTGTTCTAAGCCTGTCATTGCGCGTCTCCCGGCACCACGCGTGCCGATCTATCGTGTACCGGCCTGCTTGCCGCCTGCTGCCCCTGCGGTGTGAACACGATAGTCTGATCACATCTTTTGCGCATGCATAGTGCTGCGCCGCTCATAACCCGGCAAAAGATCGCGCGCCGGATTGCCAGGCAAACACGCGAATCACGCACCTATTCCGTTTTGCATGAATGGCCGCGATCCGACGTGTTTCCTGCCCGCCGGCGCGAAAAGATAGTCAGCTACGCGAAGCGATCGCGCGAAAGCGCAGGCGCGCCCCCGCCGGCGCTTCATTTCACGCATCGACATTCACGCCTCGCGGTAAACTTGCCTTGTGACATCGCCAGCGCGGCTCTACCGGCCGCACGCACGCACGCATCTACCTTGCCGAACCCAAACGCAGGAAAACGACCTTGCAACTTCATATCTGGATTACCTACGCGCTCACCTGTTGCGCGATCGCGCTGTCGCCGGGGCCCGGCGCCGTGCTCTCGATGAGCCACGGGCTGTCGTACGGCGGCAGGAAAACCACCGCCACGATCATCGGCCAGGAGCTCGGCCTTGCGTTCGTGCTGCTCGTTGCCGGAGCCGGTGTGGGTTCACTGCTGCTTGCCTCGCTCTGGGCGTTTTCCGCGGTGAAGATCGGCGGCGCTGCCTATCTGATCTATCTGGGCATCATGCAATGGCGCTCGAAGCACTCGCCTGCCGAAGCCGATTCGGCTGCGGCCCCCGTCACCTCGTGGCGCAAGCGCTTTACCACGGGCGTGCTGACCAACGCGACGAATCCCAAGGCGATCGTGATCATGGTCGCGGTGCTGCCGCAATTCATCGTCGCGCATGAACCACTCGTGCCGCAACTGATGGCGATGACCGTCACGATGATGATCGTCGACACGACCGTCATGCATGCCTATGCCTATGGCGCGAGCGCATTCAGGCGCATACTGCGCGGCGAACGCGCGATCCGTACGCAAAACCGGGTGTTCGGCGGAATTCTGATGGCGCTCGGCGCAGGGCTCTTTTTCGCGCGGCGTGCGCCGTCGGCCTGAGCCGCGGCAGAATTGCAGCGCCCGCCAGTCGCTTAGGGCCGCTCGGTAAGCGGCCCATCCACATCGATTTTTCCGACCGCGCCCGCCGGCCCTTTCACAGTCAGCGGCCCGCGCACCTCGAGGTCGCCCCGAACGACGAGCGGCCCCTTCACCGTCAGCGGTCCGTAGAAATTGTTGTCGCCGGCGCGGCGCTCCGCTTCGTCCGGCTGCAACTGCGCGACGCGTTCGGCCGTGAGCGGACCATGCACCGCAAGATTTCCTCCGACCTTAAGCGGCCCTTCCACCATGACGGGTCCGCGCACCACCGCCGAACCGAGAATGTTAAGCGGTCCTGTCGTGACCGGCTCAGCCGACGCCGGAAATGACGCGCCGATTGAAACGAAACCGCATGCGGCAAACCATACGAATGAAGCCGTGATTGCGCACCTCACGGTGCGCGCGATAAAGTCAGTCACGATGCCTCCCCAGGCATGAGCCATAAGCTACGAGCCATTTCATCGGCGGCCGCGCCGCAAGTGCGCCGCGCACGTGTCATCCGTTCAGTTCAGTCTACTTGCGTGAAAGGCGCATGACAAACCGCCGCGCGCTGCGCTACCGCCGATCTACCGCCGATCTATCGCCGTATCTACCATCGCGCATCGAGCGACGTCACGCCACGCAGATTGCCGCGCCGATTCCAGCTCAGACTATCGAGCCCGGTGAGTTCGAGCCCCGGCAAGCGCTCGAGCAGCACGCTCAGCGCGCTTTCGAGCAGAACCAGTGCCATCCGGTGACCAAGGCAGTGATGAATGCCGCTGCCGAAGGTCTGCAGGCCGCCTACGTCGCGCTCGATATCGAGGCGCTCCGGGTTCGCGTATCGCGAGGGATCGCGATTTGCCGAACCGAACATCAGGAGGACCGATGTTCCGCATGGCACTTCGACACCCGCCATTTCGACATCTTCGAGCGCCGAGCGTATGGTGGTCTGCGCGGAGCTGTCGTAGCGCATGCACTCGAGCACTGCCCCGCGAAGAAGCGCCGGTTTTTCTTTCAGTAGCGCGAGTTGGTCCGGGTGACGATGCAGCGCAATCAGCGCGTTGCCGATCATGTTCGACGTCGTTTCATGGCCGGCAAGAAACAGCAGGATCGTGTTCGATACGATTTCGTCCTGCGACAGCGTCTCGCCCTCTTCTTCCACCGTCAGCATCATCGAAATCAGATCGCTGCCCGGGCGGCGGCGCCGCGCTTCGACCACGCAGTGGAAATAGTGCTCGAGATCTTCGTAACCCGCGCACGCGCGCCCGAGGTCATCGGCATTCATCGGCGCGACGTCGATCACCTTCGCGACGGCGCTCGCCGCCACGCCCAGCTGCATTGCGTCTTCGCCAGGAATGTCGAGCATCTGTCCGATCATGCGCAGCGGCAGTGGAAATGCGAATTGCGTCACGAGATTCGCCGTTTTTTCGCGTTCGAATGCGTCGATCAGTTCACGAGCTGCCTGCTGCGCCGTTTCCTTCATCGCCTCGACCTGCCGCGCATCGAACGCCTTGACGATCAGTGCGCGCTGCCGCGTATGCGATGGCGGATTCATCACAAGAAACATCCGGCTGAAGCCCTGAAAGATTCGCAGATGCATCGCGTCGTCGCCGTAACGTATGCGGATGCTTTCGGGGTAGTTCTTGCCGAAGCGCCGGTCGTGCAGAATCGCTTCGATCACGTCGTAGCGCCCTGTAATGACGGCCTTCGGACCGATGCGAACGAGCGGTCCTTCGGCACGCAGTTCTGCGTAGAACGGGTAGGGATGATCGAGGAAGTCAGCGGTGGTGAGATCAGCCAGTTTCATGGAAGCTTCCGCGAAAAAGACACCCGGTAAAGACACCCCGGCTGGGCGGTTTATTCCGGTGCTTTTCTGGGCCGATGCAATCGCATTGCGCCGCGCGCTCCGGCCGGTCAAATCGGCGTCAACACCGCTTCGCCGGCGAAATGACGCGTCGCATTGTCGATGAAGTTGCGGACTGACGCGGTAATGGCCTCGGGCGACGTGCCGGCCACATGCGGCGTCAGCACGACATTGCGCAAGCGGATCAGCGCTTGCGGCGGCTCAGGCTCGCCTTCGTACACGTCGAGGCCCGCGCCGGCGATCGTTCCGCTCGCGAGCGCATCGGCTAGCGCCGCCGTATCGACCACGCTGCCGCGCGACACATTGACGAGAAAGCCGCGCGGCCCGAGCGCCTCGAGCACCGTGCGGTCGACCATATGCTGCGTGGCGGCGCCGCCCGGCGTTGCGATCACGAGGTAATCGCACCATCGTGCGAGTTCGACGACATTGCCGAAATAGCGAAATGCGGTATCGGCGCGCGGCTTCCGGTTGTGGTAACCGGTTTCGATATCGAAGCCCGCCGCTCGGCGCGCGACTTTCATGCCGATATTGCCGAGGCCGACGACGCCGAGGCGTTTGCCCGACACGGTCGGCGCCATCGGCAACTGTGTGCGCCATACGCCTTCGCGTGTCGCGCGGTCGCGATAGGCGATATCGCGCACGGCGGCGAGCAACAGCGCAAACGCATGATCGGCCACGCAATCGTCGTTGGTGCCTGCGCCATTGCATAGCACGATGCCGCGTGCACGCGCATGGTCGATCGCGATGTTTTCGTAGCCTGCCCCGAGCGCGCTGACGAATTCCACTTTCGGCAACTGGTCGAGTTCCGTCGCCGTGAGGCCGGTCGTGCCGTTCGTCAGCACGGCGCGAATCGCGGCGCCGTGCGTGCCTATCGCAACGCTGCGTTCAGCGGACGTTGCGGCATAAACGATATCGAAGTGCGCCGCGACTTGCGCATAGCTGTCGTTATGAAGCGGGATCAGCACCAGCAGTGAAGGTTTATTCATGTTGCGGTTCGGGCATGGAAACGAAAATGGGCTAAACGGAAAGATCGAACCAGCAGACGCCGGACTGACGGGCATGCTGAACACGCGAAGTGTAGCAGCGCGAGTACGCACGCCCCCGGTCGAAACGCATGGCGAAAACGCCGCGCAAGGCGTTGCCGAACTATGCCAATGCGATCGGCGCGCACGCGAGCGAGTCATGGTCACACCGACGTCTGCCTCGACACCATTCGTCGCCAATCGATTCTCGCAAAACCATACGGTCGGCCTGCGCGAGGCCCGCTCGCTCGAGCAACGTTACTGCTAGCGGAACGCCGCAGCAAAACGCGCGACAGCGATCGGCCAGAAATCCGCAGCGCACACGCGCAGGCGTCTGCACGGGCACGCGCGATGCTGATTCGACGAGGTCAATCGAACCAGGGGAACGTGATGACCATTCTTCATCCGTTGAGGAACGCAGACGCAGCGGTAGCGGCTCGCGTTCGCGCCGGGCGCGGGCACGTCGCCGCGGCTATGTGCGTGGCCGCTGCATGCGGCGCCCTGCAGATCGCGTCGACTGCTGCGCACGCGCAGCAACCAATGCCGAGCGTGCCGCACTCGCCGGAAAACGGCGCGGCGGCCTCGGCCCCCGCGCCGGCCCCGTCGGGCTCCGCCGTGCACGAGTCGCAGGCGCCGCAGGCGAAAGATGCGAAGGGCGCGAAGAAAGGTCCGACGGCAGGGTCGAAAGGAAAACCGGCGGGCGCGGGAGGTTTCGATAACGGACTTTACGGAACCGGTGCGGGCAGTAACCAATGAGGTGCATCAGCACGCGCACTACTGAAGTGCGCGCGGTTGCATAGGTGAGTCAGGCGCGGCGACAGGCAACGCCGCTTGCGCGCTTCGCGTTCAATGCAACATGCGCGGTGCAACAAGCGCCGCGCTTTATAAGCGTGCGTCGCGCACACTTTCGGCTACGCACTCTTGCACCATCATCTGCGGCTCTACGCGAAGCCCGCACTTCCAAGGCGCACGTCACGAGCCTTCCACAGCACCTTTCGGTATTCCACTAAACACGCACAATCGGACCCGATTCTTTTTTTGATCGGCTTGCCCGCTTATTTTGAGCCGTGCATTGTCTATTGTGCATCGCGATATCCCAGACAGCGGATACTCGTCGCTGCGGCCGCCTGCGCATGTGCGCTCGCGGAATCGAAGAACATTTTCGATGCCCGAATTCCGATGCTGACCAATGCTTCTGTTTTACCCGAGCCCGCCGCGCGCGGTGCGAACACGCTTCCCGCACGGCTGCATGTAGCCGAACTCACTCATACATTCGAAGCCGAAGACGGCGCAGCCGTACCAATCTTCTCCGGACTCGACTTCTCGGTCGGCAGCGGGGAAATCGTCTCGATCGTCGGCCGCAGCGGCGCCGGCAAGAGCACGCTGTTCAATCTGATCTCGGGGCTCCTGCCACCGCAATCGGGCCGCATTGCGATCGGCCCGCGCGCCGACGGATCGCCGGGACGCATCGCTTACATGCTGCAGAAAGACCTGCTGCTGCCGTGGCGCTCGGTGCTCGAGAACGCGGTGCTCGGCATCGAACTGTTTCGCAAGGTCACGCCGCACGATTTCGAACGCGCGCGGCACATGCTCGCGCGCTATGGCCTTGGCGCCGTCGCCGATGCCTATCCGCACTCGCTGTCGGGCGGCATGCGCCAGCGCGTCGCGCTGACGCGCACGCTGCTCGTGGAGCCGACACTCGTACTGCTCGACGAACCGTTCTCCGCACTCGACTACGAAACCCGCCTCGCACTCGAAGACGACGTGATGGCGCTGCGCGAGACGAACGGTACGAGCGTCGTGCTCGTCACGCACGACATCGAGGAAGCGATCGCGATGAGCGACCGCGTGATCATTCTCGGCGGCCGGCCCGCGCGCATCGAACAGTCGCTCGATATCGAACTGACCGTCGAGGGCGCGCGCAATGCGATCACCGCGCGCGAGGCGCCCGAGTTCCGTACGTGGCATGCGCGCATCTGGGGTGCGCTGCGCGGCCAGGCAGCACACGCGGTTCAACTGCGCGACGAGCGCAAAGGAATAGCAGCATGAGCGAAGCGATCCTGACAAGCGCGCCGGTAGCGGCGCGCGCCAAGCGCCGCAAGCCGCGCAATCTCACGAGCACCACGGCGGTCACCGCGATCATGATCGCGCTCGTGGCGCTGTGGCAGGTCGCGGCCGCGCGCGGCTGGATCAACGGCCAGCTGTTCGGCTCGCCCGCCGGCATCTACAAGAACGCGCAAATCGGCCTGACGCAAGGCACGCTGATCTCCGACACGCTGGTCACGTTGTACGAGACGGTGGTCGGCCTCGTCGTGGGCAGCGGGCTCGGCATCGCTCTCGGCCTCCTGCTGTGGTTCGTGCCGCGCGTGTCAGGCGTGGCCGAAGGCTTCTCGGTGCTGCTCAACAGTATTCCGAAGATCGCGCTCGGGCCGCTGATCGTGATCTGGTTCGGTTCCGACATGACGTCGAAGGTATGGCTCGCCGGCATCTCGACCTTCGCAGTCGCGATGATTTCGTCGTGTGCGGCCGCGCGCGAAGTCGACCGCGATCTGCTGAACCTGTTCCGTTCGTTTAACGCAAAACCGTCGATGATCTTTCGCAAGCTGATCGTGCCGGGCGCGCTGCCGTGGATTTTCTCGACGCTGCGCGTGAATATCGGCTTCGCGCTGATCGGCGCGGTGGTCGGCGAATACATTGCGTCGCAGGCGGGACTCGGTCACGAAGTGTTCGTCGCCGGGTCGCTGTTCGACCTCAATACCGTCTGGCTCGGCATTATCGTGCTGACCGTGATGGCCACACTGCTCACCTGGATCGTCCAATACGCTGAAAAAAGGATCGTTGCATGGAAAACAAAACGATGAAGCGGTTCATCCGCCTCACCATACTTTCGCTCGCTACGGGGTTGACGTTTGGGGCTGCGCACGCCGCGCCGCCCGAAAAAGTTGTCGTCTATCAGGCGTTCCAGTCGATTCAATATCTGCCGCTCTATGTCGCCATCGACAAGGGCCTGTTCACCAGGCATGGACTCGATGTGCAGAAGGTCACGGCCGGCAGCGGCGCGGCCGGCGTCGCCGCCGTGATCGGCGGTCACGCGGACTTTTCATTGCAGGACCCGATGACGGCGATGCTCGCGAATCTCAAGGGCGCCTCGCTCGTGAATGTCGCGAATGTCGTCGCGGGCGTGCCGGTGTGGGTCATCGCGCCGGGCAATTCGCCGCTCAAAACGCAGACCGATCTCGCCGGCAAGAATGTGTCGACCGCGCTGCCGCCGACCACCAGCACCTATCTGCTGCAGCGCCTGATCAAACAGGAAAACATCGCCGACGTGAAGCTCAATACAGTGCAGATCGGCACGGAACTGTCGCCGGTCAGCGCAGGCCGCTCGGACGCCGCTGCATTGTACGAACCGCAAGTCGACGAAGGGCTCGCCTCGGGCTACAAGATCGTTTATGCGTTCCCGAAGGCGTATCCGGGCGGCTATGCCTTTTCGACACTCGACACGCTCGCGTCGACGATCAAGGACAAGCCGAAAATGGTCGCGGCCTTCGTGAAAGCGATTGGAGACGCCGAAGCGCTGATCCAGTCTTCGCCCGACACCGCGAAGGAAGTGGCGCGCGCCGAGTTCCCGACGCTTTCGCAGACAGTGGTCGATAATGCGGTGGGGCGCCTGATCGCCCAGAAAATCTACGCGCCAACGCCCGAGATTTCAGAGCAGGCGTTCCGTAATGCGCTCGACTTGCAGGAATATATCGGCAACATCAAGCCGGGCTCGGTGACGTACGCGAACGCAGTCGACAATTCGTTCGCCAAGGCAGCGGCCGGAAAGTAGACGCGCAAGCAGATTCTGGAACAACCACCACCGTTATGAACTTCGAATCCCAGCAGCCTTGGGCCGCCATGCTCATCGAAAGCCGCGGCGATGCGCAGGCATGCGCGTCGCGGCTCGATCGCGCGCGGGCGCGTGCCGACGAGCGCGACGCGCAACTGAAAGCCTTCACCTACCGCCCCGAGCGTTACGACGGCGTCGGGGCCGCCGCGGGCGGGCCGCTCGCCGGCATGCCGATCGCGGTGAAAGACCTGATCGCGACCGCCGACATGCCGACGCGATACGGTTCGCCGGCTTACGCCGATCATCGGCCGACCGAAGATGCGGCGATCGTCGCACGAATTCGCGCGCAGGGCGGCATCGTGCTCGGCAAGACCGTGACGACCGAATTCGCATGGCGCCATCCGGGCCCGACCGTCAACCCATGGAACGCACTGCATACGCCAGGCGGCTCGTCGAGCGGCTCGGCCGCCGCCGTCGGCGCGGGTATCGTGCCGCTCGCGGTCGGCACGCAGACGCTCGGCTCGGTGATCCGCCCCGCCGCGTACTGCGGCGTAGTCGGCTACAAGCCGACGCACGGCCGCATACCGACGGAGGGCGCGCATCCGCTGTCGCAATCGCTCGACCATATCGGCTTCTTTGCCAACCATGTCGATGATGTGGCGTTCGCGCATGCTGTTCTCGTCGACGAGAAACCCGACGCCGTCCAGTCGCTCGATGCGTGGCAAACCTATTTCGCAGCGCGCCGGCCGCAATCGATCGGCGTGATCCGCACGTCGATCTGGTCGCGCGCCGACAGCGAACAGCAGGCGAATTTCGAAGCGTCTCTCGCGATACTGCACGCGGCCGGCGTCAAAACGCTCGACCTCGATCTGCACGTGGACCTGCCCGTCATCATCGATGCCTTGCATACGATCGTGCAGGTCGAGGCATACCGCAACATTGGGCCGGTCGCGGCGGAACATCCGGACAAGGTCAGCGAGAAGATGAAAGCGCTGCTCGCAGACGGCGCTGCTGTGCCCGCGGCGAAATACCTCGACGCGTGCGCGCTGCAAAAGGAGCTGTCCGCACAGTCCGCGGCGTTTCTCGGCGGCTGCGATCTGGCCGTGTCGGTGCCGGCGACCGGCGGCGCGCCGCGCGGTCTCGACGACACGGGCGATGCGACGTTCTGCGCGGCCTGGAGTTTTCTCGGCATGCCGGCAGTGACGATTCCTTCGGGACGCGCCGCGAATGGCTTGCCGCTCGGTTTCCAGCTGATCGGCGAGCGCGATGCGGACCTGAGCCTGTTGCAATACGCCGCGTGGGCGCAGGCCACTTTGCCGGCGTTCCGTTAAGGTAACGCCGGCACCGGCCGGCGTCTTCAATCGGGCAGGATCTCTCCCGGCGCCTGCATCATGTCGAGCGTATAGCCCATGTTGAAATAGCCGGCGCGCGCATACATGGCGATGCGCTCGAGGCGCTCGCCCGCCTCATGCGCTTGCGATGAATGCGGTGCCGCAGCGTCGCGTGACTTGCCGCCGTCTTCGTCGCGGTGCGCGAATCCGATCGGCTTGAGCAAGCCGGACCATCTCTTCTTCATCGAATGTGGCATCGCGCGCTCCATCGCCGGCATCGTTTCATTGAATCTAGTCGCTATCCGGCAGGAATCCAAACAAGTATTTCGGGAATGGAATGCGTCGATCCCGTAGAACCGGAAGGCGGCCTGCCGCGCCATACGTTGCCGCGGCAATGTCACGCGTCGTCAGATCTCATTGCGCGACAACGGCCGCATCAGATCATCGAGCAAACCGATAATCGGGTAACGTCGTACCGATCGGCTTTCCTACTCGGATTTGCATTCCAGCCCTCAGTCCGACCGTACCGTGACTGCAGATACACGTTGACGGTAGGCAAACAGACGATCGAAATGCCGGTCTTCGCGTAATTCACAGAAGACCGGGAGCGTGATGCTCGCCCGCCTGTCGTGGCAATCGAGGTTCGTCCGTATCGCAACCACGCCGCGCGCCGACGCCGACAGCAAGCCGAACTCCATCCGCCGCCGTACATCGGCCGCGGCCCATCGAATGGAGCGGTCTCCACCGCGACCGCTATTCCTTGCCTCGCGAAGTACTTTTTACCTTCGCACCTGAAAGGATTACCGAGAATCCAGCGCGTCTTTGCATGACCAACCGTTCGGAACCCTACGGTTGTCGCGCGACCGATACACTTCCTGACGCCAACCCTCATTTAAACTGTCATCAAGCCCACGATAGGCATCGCCGCTTCGATTTCACGCGAGGTTGCGATGAAGAGCAAAGACCTGATGTGCTTCGCCGCGTTGTCCGCGCTAGTGTACGCACGGCCGGCAGCGTTTCCGGTTATCGCGGGCATCATCGCGGCAGGGGTGTGCGACTTCCAGCGCAGCCGGCAATTCGACGCGGTCAGCTGGCGGCGCTACTTCCTCGGCAACGGCACGCTAACCTGGGTACTCTCGCCCTTCAACCTCCTGATCGATATGTTGTGCCGGCGCAATCTGCGCGTCTACGAGCTGGCCGATCTGCCCGCTGCGCACCGCGAAGAAATCAGCGCGATCATTGCCGCGTTTCGCGAGAACTTCGTACTCGTTCAATCGCTTGCGTGCCAGATGCCGGGCAAGAAACGCGGCATGTGCTTTTTGCGCTGGTACGGGCGGCGCCTGCCCGGGTCGCTGCGCATACCGGGCCTCGATCGCGACTTCGATTACGTGCAGACCATCGGCTGCTCGGTGTTCAACCAGCGCCAGCGCACTTCGGTGCACTACGGACCGTTGCGTCTGACGCTGCGCTGTCTCTACAATCTCGACCCGGACCAGCACGGCGAAGCATTTATCGATGTCGCGGGCAAACGGCATTACTGGCGGCACAACCCGCTGTTTATCTTCGACGACACGCTCGTGCACCAGTCCGTCAACGATTCGGACCGCTTACGCTATTGCGTGTTTCTCGACGTGCTGCGGCCGAGCCCTTTGACGCCGGTGCTGCGCATGCTCGTCAAAGGCATCGGGGGCGGCATTCTGTTTGCGCGTCGCGTGTTCTACGCGAACTGGGACATGCTGCGCTAGCCCGTGCGGTGCCTGCTTCCACGTGACTTTCTCTGACTCGGGCACGCCGATTGCACGACGACTTGCGCCCTTCGTGGCAGTGACCAACCAGACGGGAAGAACGCCAGTGAAAACCATGACGCGCGACACGGCGCAGGCCATCGCCGCGGCCATGCCGCCTGACTTGCCTGCAGGTTTGCGATACGTGGACGACACGCGGCCAGGCTATACGCGCAAGAAGATCGCGCACGGCTTTGCCTACTTCGACACGCGTGGCAAGCGTATCGAAGACGAAACGGTGATCGCGCGGATCAATGCGCTCGTGATTCCGCCCGCGTACACGAATGTGTGGATTTGCCCCGACTCGCGCGGACATATCCAGGCGACGGGGCGCGATGCGCGCGGGCGCAAGCAGTACCGCTATCATCCGCAATGGCGCGAAACCCGCGACGCCGACAAGTTCAGCCGCATGGCCGCGTTCGGCCGCGCCTTGCCGAAAATACGCGCGCGCGTGCAGCGCGATCTCGCGCGCAACGGCATTCCGCGCGAGAAGGTCATCGCCGCCGTCGTGCATCTGCTCGACCACACGCTGGTTCGCATCGGCAACGCCGAATACGCACGCGAAAATCAGTCATACGGACTGACGACGCTACGCAAGAAACATCTGAAAATGCAGTCAGGCGAAGTGCGCTTCCGTTTCGTGGGCAAAGGCGGTATCGAGCACGACGTGCCGATCGGCAATCCGCGCGTCAAACGCATCGTGCGCAAATGCGCGGAGTTGCCGGGCCACGATCTGTTTCAATATATCGACGAGGACGGCACACGCCGCACGGTTGGTTCGGCCGACATCAACGACTATCTGCGCAGCGTGAGCGGCGCCGACTTTACGGCGAAGGACTATCGCACGTGGGCAGGCAGCGTGTTCGCGATGGCTACGTTGCGCCAACTGGTCTGCGAAGACGCCGCGGATGCGAAGCGCCATATCGTGGCGACGGTAAAGGAAGTCTCGACGCTGTTGCGCAATACGCCCGCCGTCTGCAGACGCTGCTATATTCATCCCGAAGTATTCGCCGCTTTCGACGCGGGAAAGCTGACTGACTTGCCGCCGCAGACAGCGAGGCGCCATTTGAGGGTCGACGAAATCGCCTTCGCGGCGCTGCTCGCGCAGGTCGGAAAGCGCACGGGCGCGTCGCCGAAAAGGAGACTCCGGTCATGAAAAGCCGGGCAACTGTCGTTTGCGTCAGAGACTCCGCGATTCTGCTCGTGTCGAAACCGCAGTCGCGATGGGCACTGCCGGGCGGCAGGATCAGAACGAACGAGCTACCTGCCGATGCGGCGCGCCGCGAGGTTGCGGAAGAGACCGGCGTAATAGTCGACAGGATGGTGTATCTCTTCCAGTTCCGCGGGCTCAGCACGGTGCATCACGTGTTCTGGGCCTCGCTGCCTGAAGGCGCGGCGCCTCGGCCCGGCGAGGAAATCACGCGTTGCGGATGGTTCGCGCACGCAGACCTCGTCACCCTGCCGACCAGCGTGCCGACACGCGAAATCGTGAGGCTCGCGCTCGAGCCTCACAGCGCGCTCGCCGGCATGTGCGCCGCTTCAATCGCCGGCTGACAGCCGCTTCCCGCGGCCGCTGATCTTTACCGCGCTCTTACGGCGCTCTTACTGCGTATCGTCGCCCTGATAGAACGTCCGTCCGGACCCGGTGATTTTCGCCGCGGACGCGATGCTGTTGTACGCGCCGTCGGATCTCATCGTGTCGAGGCGGCGCTGCGCCGCCTGAACGTTTTCCGGGTACGCGGTCGAATCCGACGTCGACGGGTTGTAGCCCGCGATTTGCAGGGCGACCACATCCTGCCGTACCTGCTCGCGCGTCAACGGCGCATTCGACTGCGCATAAGCGCCGAGCGGCAGCAGACAGATGGCGCAGAGCACCGAAGCTTTCGTTACTTTCATGGCGGTCTCCCGTCGGGGGTTGTAGCGTAAACCCCGATTTTACCGCCTGGGCGCGACGAACGGCTGCAGCGCGCGTCGAAACCACACGCGCGCTCGATGACAGCCGGTTACACGACGCGCCGGTTGCGCCCTATCCGGTGCCCGTCACGGAGATCTGTTGCTTCGGATTCAGCTTTGCCGTCATTGCAACGCATCCTGGTTCGTCGAACGAAAGATGGCTACCCATCGAATCTCACGGCGCAATCTCTTCGAGGCTGCGCTCGCGCGTCTCGGTCATCTTGAGCGCGCAGATCGCGCCGACCACCGCGACGAGCGCGAACATCGAGAAGACCGACCCGATACCGTGCTTGTGCAATAGCAAGCCCGCGAGCGACGGACCGACCGCCGACGCGAGCCGCAACCATGACGTCGCAAGGCCCGTACTCGTCGCACGCATCCGCGTCGGATACACCTCGGGAGTGTACAGATACAGCACGGCCGCAACCGAACCGACGATGCCGTAACTGACGGTGGCGAGCACCATCACGCTCCATACGTCGTGCGCGCCGAAAAACCTGAGGCATGCGAACAGCACGGCCGCGACGCAGAAGGCGGACACGGTCCAGTTACGGCGGCCCACACGATCGATCACATACGCGCACACCAGCAGCAACGCGACCTGCGCGACATTCGTCATCGACGCCGCGCGCAACGCCGTTTGCAACGGCAAGTGATAGACCGAGCGATACAGCGTGGGCAGCCAGTTGTTCAGGCTGTTCGCAATGAAAAACGCGCTGGCCCACAGCACCCAGACGATCAACGTGCGGCTGCGATAAAACGGCGACAGCAGTTCGCGCCAGCCGGCGCGCGCATTTTTCGATACGCTGCCGCGTGAACCGGAGCCCGCATGCGCCGGCTGCTTCGCCGCCGTCGGCGCAATGCGCCTGTCGGTGCTCGCTTCCATTTCCTTGACGATCGCTTCTGCTTCAGCGAGCCGGCCTTTCGCAATGAGCCAGCGCGGCGATTCGGGCAAGCGCGACACGAGCACTGCGATCAGCAGTCCCGGCACGGCGCCGATCCAGAACATGATTTTCCAGCCGACCAGCGGCACGAGCCACGCGCCGATCTGTCCCGCGCCCATCAGTCCGAGCGGAAAGATCAGTTCGTAAAGCAGAAAATACTTGCCGCGGCCGTGCGCATTGGACAGCTCGCTGATATAAGTCGCCGCGACCGGCATTTCCCCGCCGACGCCGATGCCCTGAATGAACCGGCACGCGAGCAGCATCGGAAAGCTGCCGCTCAACGCGCAGCCGAGGCTCATCACCGACATGATCGCGATCGAGATCGTCGCGCTGCGAATGCGCCCGCGGCGCTCGGCAAACCAGCCGAATATCAGCGCGCCGATAAACTGCCCGACATAACTTGCGCCGATCAGAATGCCGATCTGCAGCGGCTCGATATGCCACAAGCCGATCAGCACGGGAAGCACGAATGCAATCGACAGCGCGTCGAAGGCGTCGAAGAATGTCGCGCTGCCGACGATGATGCGTGCGCGCCGGTGCCATCGCGAGAACGGCACGCTTTCGACTCTGCGCACGAGCGCCGCGCTCGCGGCATCCATCGCCGTCTGCGCGACGTGTGCGCCGGTGTCGACCGACCTCACGGCGCGGTGCAGCGTGTTGCCCTCCTGCATTTTTTGTCTCCATGGTTTTGCCGGGCACCCGCGTGCGCCCTTGTTGTTATCGATGCATCGCGTACACCGCGATCAATGCGACGACGACGGCCGCGCCCAATGCCCAGGCCCATGCCTTGCCGCCCGATCCGGAACCGGTCTGCGGATGACCGATCGCGACAGCGGCAGCGCCGGCTCCGGCACCGCCTCGCGGCATGCTTCGCTCCGACGCCGCGCCACTCGAACCCGATGCCGCGGACGAACCCGAAACCGAACCGACCGCACCCTGCTCTGCCGACCCGATCAGCGCCGCCGTGAAGCGCCCGAAAAACTCCTCGGCCATCTTGCGCGCCACGCCGTCGATCAGACGGCCGCCAACCTGCGCGAGCCGCCCGCCGACCTGCGCATGCGACCGGTACACGAGGCGCGTCGCGCCGCTGCTTTCCGACACAAGGTCGACATGCGCGCCGCCTTTGCCGAAGCCCGCCGCGCCACCCGAGCCTTCGAAGGTCAGCGAGTACGAGTTCGGCGGCTGCAAATCGGTCAACACCATCCTGCCCTTGAAGCGCGCCTTGATCGGCCCGACCGTCGCGGCCATCACCATCTGAAACTGGTTATCTTCGACGCGTTCGAACGACTCGCATCCGGGCACCGCCGCCTTCAGGATCTCAGGGTCGTTCAATGCGGCCCATACGCGTTCGCGAGGCAGCGGCAAAATCTGTTCGCCCGTCAGTTCCATGTGTATTTCTCCTTAGCCGATCTGCTCGTCAGCCGAGTATGTGTTGCCACTTCGCACGCGTCTTTTGCTGCAATTCCTTGCTCGCTTCTGCGACTTCCGGAAATTCCTTGAGGAAGTCGAAAGGACGGCATGCGTCGATAATCGCCTTCGAGTTGAACGGCGCCTTGTACGGATTCGCGATCGACATCGGATCGTTTTTCGAACCCATGCCGCGTTTGACGATGTCGATATCGATGTCGGGATCGGTGCGCGTCGCGACCGCCCACATCACTTCCTGCAGGTTCGCCGGGTCGATATCGTCATCGACGACGATCGAATAGCGCGACATGTATGCGCCGACGCCGCACTGGCTCAGTATGTGCGCGGCCTGACGCGCATGACCCGCGTAGCGCTGGCGGATCGACACGACGTTGAACATGCGCGCACCGCCGATTTCGTGCGCCCACACGCCGGCCACATCGGGCACGCCCGCGGCCTGCAGCGCATCGACGAGCAGCGCCGAGCGCATCACCGCTTTCGAATACGAATAATCGTTGGGCGGCTTCGCAGGCGGGCTGCCCATGATGATCGGGTTGCTGCGATGGTAGATGCGCTCGATCGTCACGACCGGCGCCGTTTCGGCCTTGCCCGGGTAATAGCCGTGAAACTCGCCGAACGGTCCTTCGATTTTCACGTCGCCCGGATGCGCATAGCCTTCGATCACGATCTCCGAGGCGGCCGGAAACGGCAGCCCGGTCAGTCGACCTTCGACCACCGCTACCGGCTTCTTCAGAATCGCGCCGATATAGTTGTACTCGCACATGCCGAACGGCACTTCGATGCCTGAAATCAGATAGCCGAGCGGATCGCATCCGATCACGATCGCCACCGGAAACGGCTTGCCGGCCTGCATATGCTTGTCGTACTGAATCGCGCCGTGCTTGCCCGGAATCATGTCGAGGCCGACGTGATTGCGGTCGTGAATCATCACGCGGTACGTGCCGACGTTGATCCACTCCGAGTCGAGGTCTTTCGTCACGACCATGCAGCCGGTGCCAATGTAGCGGCCGCCGTCTTTCTCATGCCATAGCGGCGCGGGAAACGAAAACAGATCGACGTCGTCACCCGCCTGAATGTGTTCGAACACGGGACCGTTGCTTACCGTCACGGGCTCGTATTCGGGCGCGTGCGCCTGCCATTGCTTAGGCTTGCCGCGCAGTGTTTCCACGAGTCCGCGATGCGTGTCTTCGCGGCCGACGCGCAGAATCGACGACAGACGCGCAGGGCTGGCGGTGCTGCACGTCAGCACGCGATGCCCTTGCGGATAGCCGGGAATATCGTCGAACAGCAGCGCGGCCGGCCGCGCTTTCTTCACATTCAGTTCGCTGATCGCACCGAGCTCGAGATTCCAGTCCGCGCCCGCCACGTCGGTCAGTTCGCCGAGCGCGCGTGCTTCTTCGAGCCATGTGCGCAGATCGAGCGCATCGGTAGCGGCGCTCCGGGGGGTGTCCGCTGTCGTGCTCGCTGTTGTGCCTTGTTTCACGTCCTGTGTCTCCTGTTTGTCCTCCCCAACATTGAAGCAACGCGCAAGCAGCCGCAAGCGACCATCGTTCATAGCGGGGATGAGAAGGATTCATGCAACGCGAGATTAGTCGAGTTCGCCGCGCGGCGCATGCAACGGCTCGCGCCGTCCATAGCCGCCCGCGTACTTGAAGGTGCCCTGGGCGGTTGCAATCAACGTCGTCGCATCGATCCACGCTTCGCCGCGCGCAAAATAGATCGATCGCCCTTTGCGTTCGAGAAAGCCTTTTCCAATTAGCGTATCCCCGACACCCTTGTCAAGGAAGTTGAGCGTCAGCGATAACGTGACGCCGTGTATCGGCCGTTGCGGATCGGCGCTGTAAAGACCCGCATAGCCGCAAGCCGCATCGAGCAGCGTCGCGACGACGCCGCCTTGCAGCACGCGCTGGCGGTTCAGCATGCCCGGTTGCAAACGAAGATGGAATTCCGCGTAACCTTCACGCCATTCGATGCGTGTCATGCCGAGGCTGGCGAGGAACGGATTTTCGAGCGCGTCGATCTCCACAACCGTTCCTCCGCTCAACCAGCAGACCGGCCGGTGGACCCGAGGTTGAGCGGTTCAGGCCGCCGGGCGGCTGCCGACAGCACCAAGCCGTCAGGTTGCGCCACGTACCGCGCAGCGCGTCGCCGCGTGAACGGCGCACTGAGCTGCGCACTGAGCTGCGCACCGAGCTGCACAACAAGCTGCGCACCGAACTGTGCACCGAAATGCGCGATCGCCTGACCCTGCCCGCGCGCGAGGCGCCGGGCCTTTTCCTTGCCGGTCGTCATTGATTGTTCCGGGTTTGTAATGATTGATTCGCGCGCGCCAATCGACGACGCTGTGCTTGACCGGCCAAGAGTGCATGAGTGCTTTCACCGCGCGCAAACTAACTTTTTTCATGCCCTCATGAAAAAGTTTCATTTCCTCGCGGCCGCCAACGGGCCGATCATCGCAGCATCCGATGCTGTCCTGTTCGCGTTCCCACCCTTGTGAAACCCGCTAGAATCCGCATCAGTGATCCTGCACTGCGCTGACTCATTGAATGAGACCCTACATTCCCTCTCTGCAGAGCTTGCTTGCGTTCGAAGCCGCGTCGCGGCACCTGAGCTTTACACGCGCGGCGCAGGAACTCGAACTCACCCAAACGGCGATCAGCCACCAGATCAAAACGCTTGAAGACCGGCTCGAAGTAAAGCTGTTCGTGCGGCGCCGCAACGTGCTCACGCTCACGCCCGCCGCGCGCGAGTATCTGAATTCCGTGCACGAGGCGATCAATCTGCTGTCGATCGCCACCGCGCACGCGCGCAAGAAAAAGCCGAGCACGGTGCTCACGGTCACTTGCCTGCCAACCTACGCCGTCAAATGCCTGATTCCCGCGTTGCCCGAATTTCAAGGCGCGCACCCCGACATTACCGTGCATGTCGCGACCAGTTCGACCTTCAACGAGTTCGAGCGCAACAGCTATGACGTCGCGATTCGCTATGGTTCGGGCCGCTGGGCGTCGACGCGTGCGGACCGGCTGCACGGCGAAGAATTCTTTCCCGTGTGTTCGCCCGCGGTGCTCGCCGAAGCGGGCAAGTTCGGTTCGATCGCCGACTGCCTGTCGCGCATGCGGCAGATTCGCACCTACTTCTACTCGATGTATCAGGACGACTGGCCCGCTTGGCTCGAGGCCGCCGTGCACGGAGGCGTCGAATTCGCGAGCGAATCGGTGTTTCACTTGCAGCTCACGTCGTTAGCGGCGGCCGTCGACGGCGTGGGCATCGCGATCGGCCGCACGCCGCTCGTCAACGGCGATCTCGCGAGCGGCAGGCTCGTCGCGCCGTTCGACGTGCGCGTGCCGTCGAGTTCGGCCTACTTCGTCACCTCGCCGATCGACAAGGCCCGCACGAAGAAGGTCGAGTTGTTCCGCGAATGGGCGCTCGCGCGGCTCGGAGAGAAGCGCGGGCACAACGGGCACAATGAGCAGGATGAGCACGCGGGGCGCTCCGCGACGCATGCGTCGGCCGCCGTCGTCGCGGCCGACTCCCCTTGCTGAGTTCATGTCGAGCGACAGTCCAGCGGTAGCCGACCCGCCCTGGCGCACCGTCGCGGCCATGATCGACGAGCACAGGCGCGCAACGCCGGGGAAGGACGCGATCGTCGATGTCGAGCGGCGCGTCAGCGTAACGTTCGAACAGCTCGCTTGCCGCGTCGACGGTATTGCGCGGCAACTCGCACGGCACGGTGTCCGCAAGGGTACGCGCGTCGTGCTCGCAAACTGCGAGGCGCCCGACAAGCTGGTGCTGTGGCTCGGCACCTGGCGGCTCGGCGCGGTCGTATGTCCGCTCGACGTTCCGTTTGTCGGCAACGAGACCGCGCGCAAGCTGCTGGAAACGCTCGCTCCGGGTCTCGTGGTGTGCCCCGACGAAGACGGCGGCTTGCTTTCCGCTATGACGGCGGCGCCGATCGTACGCTTTGCCGCAGGCGGATTCGGCGCGGCGCAAAGCCGCACCGGCACGCAACGCGCCAGTCGGGGCATGATGACGCTCGCGCCCGCCGCCGCCCAAAGCGATAAAGCCGCCGAAGATGCCTTGCCGCTGCCCGACGCCGAAAGCGTCTGCGCGATCGACGATATTGCCTCCTTGTGCTGCACATCGGGCACGACCGGCATTCCGAAGATCGTCGTCTACGATCACGCATGCTACTGGCTCAACGGTCTCGACAGCATCGACCTGCTGGACCTTACCCGCGACGACCGCACGCTCGAATATCGTTCGTTCGATTGGTACTCCGCACAGATCCTGAGCCTGATGCCGTTCCTCCAGCTGGGCTCGACACTTTGCATCGCGCGCAAGTTTTCGCGCAGGCAGTTCGGCAACTGGGTCCGCGAGAACCGGGTGACGGTCAGCGCCGGCGTGCCGACCGTGCTCAACCTGCTGCTCGAGGCGCCGCTCGATGCCGCGACCGATACATTTGCGTCGTTGCGTGCGATGACGTGCAGCACGGCACCGCTTTCGCCGGTTCAGTGGGCACGCTTCGAAAAGCAGTACGGCATCCGCATTCTCAATCTGTACGGTTCGTCGGAAGCGGGCTGGATGTGCGGCAACCGTTCGCAGCGCCGCAAGATCGGCACGGTCGGTTATCCGGCCGCGCATATCCGCTTCGACATCGTCGACTCCGAGGGTGTTTCGTGCGCGCCCGACGCGGAAGGGCAAGTCGTGGTCGACGGTGCGAAGCTGGCGCTCGGCGTACTGCAGAGGGATGGGTCGATGCTCGCGATACGCGGTGCGCCGCTTTTCACGCGCGATGTCGCGGCACGCGACGCCGAAGGCTTTGTCCGCATGTCGGGCCGCATGGACGACCTGATCATTCGCGGCGGCGTGAAGATCGTGCCGCAGGAAATCGAAGATGTGCTGCGCGCGCATCCCGAGGTGCAAGACGTCGCCGCGCTCGGTGTGCCGGACCCTGTATATGGTCAGGAAACCGTATGTTTCGTCGTGACGCAACCTGGTGCGTCTGTCGATCCGCAAGCGTTGCGCGCACACTGCGGGGCACGCCTCGCACGCGAGAAGGTGCCGAAAGACGTATTCGTGGTCGCATCGCTGCCGCGCAGCTCGCGCGGCAAGATTCTGCGCGATGCGCTGCGCCAGCAATGGTGGCGCAGCGTCAGTATGCCGCCGGATCTGTCGGAGCCGGAGTTCGAGTAAGCGAACCGGCGGCGATTCATCGCACGTCGCCGCTTCATTTATTACGGCGCGAGCCGATAAGCAACCATCTGCAACTCGACGAGAAAACCGTGATGCAGCTCCGGCACCGGCACCACCGCCCGCGCGGGCTTATGCGTGCCGAAATGCTCCGCATAGAGCCGATTGAATTCCGGCCAGTTATTCACGTCGACGATATAGGCCGTGCATTGCACGACATCGGTCAGCTTGCAGCCTGCTTCCTCGAGCACGCGTTCGCAATGCTGCAGCGTCGCACGCACCTGACGCGCGAAGTTTTCAGGCCCGTCGACCGCCACGCCCGGTCCCGGCAGCATGCCGGAAACGAACGTGAAGCCACCGGCCTGCACGGCCTGCGAATAATGACCGCCGGGCGCCGGCACCTTGTCGGTAAAAATAAAGTTCACGGTTCAGACCTCTTCGGGTAAGCGCTGCCCTCGCGTTTCCGGCAACCACGGTGCCAGCACGAGACCAACGAGATAAATAAAACCGACCGTTACCGCCGCATGACCGTAACCGCCGAAACGCGCGATCAGCGTGCCGGCGATCAGCGGTCCGGTCCACGCGAGAAAGCGCGGCACATTAAAGCACAACGCGATAGCCGTGCCGCGTACACGCGTCGGGTACAACTCGGGCAGCCACGTCGGCATCCACGTATATTGCCCGAGGCTGAAAAAGCCGGTCACGCAGCAAATGACGAGCATCGGCACGAGATCGTGCGTCCACATGAAAAGCACGGGCGTCAGCACGAACGCCATTGCGAAGAACAGACATGTAATGCGTTTGCGGCCGTAGGCGTCGGCGAGAAAACCGAGACCGATATAGCCGGCAATCGCACCGACGTTATAAGCCATGCCCGCGAAGCTTGCCCATGTCGCCGCAGACATGCCCGCGCGCGCGGCCTCCGAACCGATATACGGCGGCACCCATGTCGAAATGCCCCACCAGCCGAGCGTCGTCGAAAGCGACATCAGTATGGCGATGCACGTGCGGCGCCGCAGTTTCGGGTTTCCGAGCAGATCGACTAGCGTGAAGCGCGCGAGCGCCTGTTCGCGTTCGTCGAGCGTCGCGCCCGCGCGCTTGCGTGCGAGCGTCGCCTTGCGATGCGCGTCGACGCGTTCCCATTGTTCGGATTCCGGAATTCCGGCGCGCATCCACAGCGTGGCGAGACCCGGCAGCACGCCGATCACGTACATGTAGCGCCATGCATGTTCGCCCGCGCCGCTCATAAAAAGCCATACGAGCGATGCGACGAAGAAGCCGGTACCGAGTCCGCATTGCATCAGGCCCGCCCCTTTGCCGCGGTGGCCGTCCGGCCAGATTTCGGCGGTCATCGCAGTGCCGGTCGCCCATTCGGAACCCATTGCAAGGCCGACAATGAAGCGCAACGCCGCAAAAGACGCCCAGTTCCACGACAGCGCGCTCAAGCCGGTGGTGAGCGAATACGCGAGGATCGCCAGCATCATCATCCGCTTGCGGCCGATATAGTCGGTCAGCACGCCGCCGATCAGGCCGCCGATGCCCCAGCCGAGCAGCGTCAAGGCAATCACGAGGCCGGCATAGAACGGAATCTGCCCACGCAGCGACGGCTCGAGCAACTGCCCGAGCGCACCGCCCACCGTCAGAATCAGCGCATAGGTTTCGTAGCCGTCGAAGAACCAGCCGAGATTCGATGCGGCGAGCGCGCGCCACTGCTGCCCGTTGATCGACCGGTACCAGACCACATTCCCGGCCGCATCGTTTGACGCATGCAGCGGCGTGCCGCCGCCCGGCCGCTCGAGAGGTTGATGCATCGTCCTGTCTCCTTCGTTATTGTATTGCGCCGTGCGCGGCGCGTCGGACGCGCATCCGCTACACGGCCACCGCCTTCGACCTGCGCAGCTGCGCCGCGAGCTGCACGGCTTCGATAATCTCGGGATAGGCCGCGCAACGGCAAAGATTGCCCGACAGGTAATGCCGGATTTCCGCTTCGCTCGGGTCGGGGTTGCGATCGAGCAGTTGCTTGCTCATCAGAATGAAACCGGACGTGCAAAACCCGCATTGAAATGCGCCGCATTCGATAAATGCCTGCTGCACGACATCGAGTTCGCCGTTCGCATCGAGCGCTTCGACGGTGCTGACTTCGCCGCCGTCGGCCATTGCGGCCAGATAGAGGCAGCCCGACACGCTCTCGCCGTTGACGATCACCGTGCAGCATCCGCACAGCCCTTGCCCGCAGCTTTCGCGCGCGCCATACAGCGTGAACTGCTGCCGCAGCACTTCCAGAATGGTTTGATGCGGTTCGATCTCGGCGCTGACCGGTTCGCCATTCAGCGTGAAATGGATCAGGACGGAGGTAGCGCTCATCGTTATTCCTCTGCTAGCGGTTCGTTGCGCGCCGCGCACAGCGCGCGATAGACACTCTCGGGCGTCAGCGGCAGCGATTTGAGGCGCACGCCGACTGCATCTTCGATCGCCTCGGCAATCGCGGACGCGACGCCGAACGTCGAACTCTCGCCGACGCCCTTCGCGCCGAACGGCCCGTTGTTTTGCACCGATTCGACCGTTTCCCGGCCGATTTTCGCGGGGATATCGTGGATCCCGGGAATCTTGTATTCGGCAAACGAAGCATTGCGCAGCTGGCCTGCTTCGTCGAACTCCATGCGTTCGAACAGCGTAATGCCGAGCTGCATGATCGCGGCGCCCGAAATCTGCGTATCGACCACTTTCGGATTGATCGGCGTACCGCAATCGACGACGTTCTCGAAACGCAGCAACCTGAAATGCCCGGTTTCGGTATCGACTTCGACCTCGACGCCGCAGCCGCCGACCATCCAGTTCGGCGTGATGTTTTCGGACTGGCCCGTCTCGTGCGACGGCGACTCGTAGTCCGGAATAAAGCTGCCGATCCCGACGATATTGCCGGCCTGCATCTTGTACTTGCGACGCAGCAGTTCGCCCGCGCGCATCGCAGGCACGGTCGGCACGCCGAGTTCTTCGGCCAGCTCCGCGATCTTGCGATTCACGTCCTCGGCGGCGAGGCGCACCGCATGGCCCATATGGAACGTCGAACGCGAGCCGAGCGTCGCCATGTCGTAGGGCGTCACGTCCGTGTCGGGGCGCATCACCCTGATGCGTTCGGCCGGAATGCCGAGCACCTCGCCCGCCATCAGCGCGATGGCCGTCTCCGATGCCTGTCCCATATCGACCGTGCTCGAATAGACGGTGCAGCTGCCGTCGCCTGCGAGGCTGATCATCGCCATCGACGTGGTCGGTGCGACGAGCGCCTTGAAACCGACGCCGATGCCGCGGCCGCGCCGCAACGTGCCGGTGCCGCGCTCGAACGGCGCATTCCAGTTCATCCGCTCGGCGACGCGCTCGAGCACGAGATCGACGGCCGCGTCGTGCATCGTCGTACCGGTCGGATGCATGCGTCCTTCGCGCAGAAGATTGCGGCGGCGGAATTCGACAGGGTCGATCTGCAACGCGCGCGCGATCATATCGGCGTGGCTCTCGTAGGCCCACACCATCTGCGGGATGCCGAAGCCGCGAAAGGCGCCCGCCGGCGGCAGGTTCGTGTAGACCTGGTACGAATCGATCCAGACGTTCTCGATATCGTACGGGCCGGTTGCGGTGAAGCCCGACTTTTGCGTCACACGCGGGCCGATATCGGCATAGGCGCCGCCGTTCCACCATACTTCGCACTTGCGCCCGGTAATGCGTCCGTCAACGGACACGGCCGTTTTCATGCGGAATGTCGTCGCGTGCTTGGTGATCGTGAAGAACTGCTCTTCCATCGTCAGCGACACTTTCACGGGCCGCTTCGCGAGCAGCGCGAGCGCCACGACAAGCGCTTCGACCTTGATATACAGCTTCGCGCCGAATCCGCCGCCGAGCAGCGCCGATTTCACGCGCACGCGGTTTTCGTCCCAGCCGAGCAGACGCGCGATTTCGATGCGCACGAACGATGGGCTTTGCGAAGCCGTGTGCACGGTCAGCGTGCCCATGCCCGCATCGGGTTCGGCCACCGAAACCATTGGCTCGAGCGGCGTATGCATCACCTGCTGCGTCCTGAACGTATCTTCGAAGACATGCGCGGCGCTCGCGAAGGCCGCCTCGACGTCGCCGCGCCGCAGCCTGTAATCGAGCGCGACGTTGGTGCCCTTGCGGCCGGCCAGGTGCTGGAGATCGGGAAAGGTGCCTGCGGGGCGCAGAAACTCGTGAACCAGCACGTCGTCCGATTGCGCGGCTTGCACTTCGTCGAACACGGCCGGCATGTCCTCGTAGTCGACCATGATCAGATGCGTGGCTTCCTCCGCGATATGCGGATCGGTCGCGAGCACGACGGCGACCGGTTCACCGATATAGCGCACTTTCTCGAGCGCGAGGATCGGCTGGTCGTGAAACGCGGGTCCGTAATACGGCTCCGGAATCACCTTGACGATATCCTGCGCGGTATAAACGCCGAATACGCCCGGCAACTCGCGCGCCGCGCTCGTATCGATGCCGGCTATCTTTCCATGCGCGACCGTGCTGCGCAGAATCTTGCCGTGCAGCATGCGCGGCAGCACGAGGTTGTGAATGTAGTCGGCGCGTCCGGTAACCTTCGAACGCGCCTCGAGCCGGTTCAGTGAGCGGCCTATCTGCTTCTGCGCCGGCTGTTCGTCCAGCTTCGTTTCAATCTTCATTTAGGCGTGGCCCTCGAATGCGATACCGCGCGAGTTCGCGGCGGCAAGCGCCGTGCGCACCGCGCGGCCCAGGTAGACCTTCAGCAACTGTTTCTTGTAGCTCGCCGTACCGTGCGAATCGCCGACGATGTCGAGCTGCGCGGCACCCGCTTCGCCTGCCTGACGCAAAGTCTTTTCGTCGTTCGGCTCGGCGCCGCGCAAGAGCGTTTCGGCTTCGGTGAGGCGAGTCGGCCGGTCGGTGGCCGCGCCGACAATCACGCTCGCCTGTCCGATCGCGGCGCCCTGCATATCGAGCACGACGGCCACGCCAAGCGCGGGCCAGTCGTGCGACGCGCGCGTCGTCACCTTCATATAGGCGGCGGGCCGGCCCGCTTGCGGCGGCACGATCACGCGCGAAATCAGCTCGTCGCGCGCCAGCACGGTTTCGTAGTAGCCGGTGCACAACTGCTCGACAGGCACCGTCCGCTCGCCGTTCGGACCTTTGATCGTCACGCGCGCGCCGAGCGCACTGAGCACGGGCGGCATGTCCATATGCGGATCCGCATGCGCGAGGTTGCCGCCGATCGTCGCAACGTTGCGTACTCGCACATTGGACAGTGTGCGCAAGGTGCGCGCGAGCATCGGCCAGCCTTCCTTCACGAGCGGCGCATGTTCGAGCGCGGCGAGCCGCGCGAGGCCGCCGATCTGCAATTCGCCGCTATTGCCGATGCCGATCTGCGCGTACTCGGGTTCGACGTCGCGCAGACTCACGAGACGCGTCGGCCGTAGCACGCCGGCTTTCATCATCAGCATCACCGCCGTGCCGCCGCCCATCGGTCGGATATCGGGGTCTTCCGGATCCAGCAGCGCGATCGCTTCGCTCAGCGAGCGGGGCTTTGCGAGCTCAAACGGAATCATCAGGTGCGCTCCCTTTTGTTTGTCATGCCGGTATCACACTTGTATCCCGCGTCTATCGCGCGCAGCCGGCGCGATCGAGCAGCTTGTGCAATTCGTTCGCGACGATGTCCGGCGTTTCGAGCGGCGTCAGATGGCGCGCCTTCGGAATCTCGACGAACGTCGATCCGGCCACGCCTGCGTGCAGCGCGCGCGCCATCGCGGGCGTCGCCGCATAGTCTTCTTCGCCGACGATCACGCACGCGGGCACCTTCACGTCCTTCATCAGCGCGCGGCCGTCGAACGCGCCGAGCATGCGGCCCGTCGCGGCGAACTGCGCGACGCCGTTGCGCAGGAACGTATCGACGCAGCGCTGCACGACTTCGGGGTTGGCGGCACGAAACGCATCGCTGAACCAGCGCGTCGTCTGGAATTCGACGAGCGGCGCCATGCCGCCCGCTTCCGCTTTTTTCATGCGCTCGTCCCAGTCCCGCGGCGCGGTCTCGCCGTACCACGCGGTCGTATCGATGAGTCCGGCGGCGATCGCCTCGGGATAGGTCGCGGCGAACTCGAGCGCAACGCACCCGCCCATCGATGCGCCCGCGATCAGCACATTGCGAAAGCCGGTTCCGCTCACGACGTCGAATACGTCTTCGGCGAACTGCGTCACGGTGTACGGCCCCGGCACCTTGTCGGACGATCCGTGGCCGCGCGCATCGATCGCCAGCACGGATGCGCGCGGCAGCAGGCGCTCGACGACAGGCGTCCAGAAGTGGCGGTCCATCGCAAGCGAATGGACGAGCACGACGCGCACCGTGTTCTGCATTCCGCCGTAGAGGCTGTAGCCGATGCGCGTGCCGTCCCGTACGGTGACGTGGGATGAAACGACATCGGGGCTGGTCGGTTGATTCATTGCATTGCTCCGCTGGCCGAAAGGTAAATTCAAGGCTGGCTCGACGCGGCGCGTCTGAACGATCTGCTTTTCAGATCGACTGCGAGGTCTGCTGCGAGCCGGTAAGCGGATATTGCGGGGCCGCTGCTGGCGCGGCAAACGACGATCATTCATGCCCCATATGAAAACTATTCATTGCCTTGCGAAGAGACGTTTTGCGTGATGCAGGCGGCCTGCGAGCTGGCGATGCAAACGGCCGCGGATGAATTTCTCTCATGTTCGGCATGAACAATTAGCGTTTGCCCACTGCCGGTCACGCGGTCAATCTCTGTGGCAACCACTCACCACAGAGGTTTAATGCCGTGAATGTCACGAGGAAAATCCTGAACTCGCAGTGGGTCCGTCCTCTGCTCCTGATCGTCGTCGTGCTCGTCGCGTGGGATCTCGTGATCCGCGTGTTCAAGATTCCGCCTTACCTCGTGCCGACGCCCGAGGCGATCGGCCAGCAGATCGCCGCGCAATGGCAGATGCTGCTGCAGGAATCGCTGCCGACGCTCTATGCGACGCTCGGCGGATTTGCGCTCTCGGTGCTGATCGGTGTGCCGATCGCGATGCTCGTCGCCGCGTCGCCGCTGATCGAAAGCTATCTCTATCCGCTCGTCGTGTTCTCGCAGAGCATTCCGAAAGTGGCGATCGCGCCGCTGTTTGTCGTCTGGTTCGGCTTCGGGCTCTTTCCGCGCATGCTCGTCGCGTTTCTGCTTGGCTTCTTTCCCGTCGTCGTTTCGACCGTGCTCGGCTTCAAGTCCGTCGAGAAGGACCTGATCGATCTCGCGAAATCGATGGGCAGCTCGCCGGTCAAGACCTTCTTCAAGATCAGCCTGCCGCATGCGCTGCCGTCGATTTTTTCGAGCATGAAGGTGTCGATTACGCTGGCCGTGGTCGGTGCGGTGGTCGGCGAATTCGTCGGCGCGAATTCGGGGCTTGGGTTCGTGCTGCAGCGCGCGAACGGCAATTTCGATCAGCCGCTGATCTTTTCGGCGCTCGTCGTGCTGTCCGTGATCGGGGCGCTGCTGTTCGTCGTGATCGACATGCTCGAGCGCGTCGCGATTCCGTGGCACTCGTCGCATCGCGCGCGGCTGCTCGGCAAGACGTAACGCGCCTGCGCGAACTAGTACGCAAGGTACTACGCGAAGTACGGCGGCGGCGGCATCGCGATGCCGCACGCGCGCGATCTGGATTTCTACATCATAAAAGGCAGGAGACGATATGAAGCAAAAACGGCTATTGCGTGCGGCAGCGGCGCTCGGTTTCGCCGCGTTCTGTTGCGCAAGCGGCAGCGCCTATGCGAAAGATTCGTTGAGCATGATGCTCAATTACACGGTCACGGGCGCGGTCGCACCGTTCTATCTCGGCAAGGTGCGCGGCTATTACGACGCCGAAGGCATCGACCTGAAGCTCATCGAAGGTCACGGCTCGGGTCCGACCGTGCAGGCCGTCGCCACGCATAACGTCGATATCGGCTATGCCGATTTCAGCACGATGGTGAAGGTGGCCGCGATGGGCGCGCCCGTCAAGGCGATCGGCGTGCTGATGCAGGAAAACCCGACCTCGGTGGTCGGCCTCGCGGAAAAGAACATCAGGACGCCGCAGGACATCAAGGGCAAAACCGTAGCCGTCGCACCGGGCGATGCATCGTCGCAGATCTGGACGATGTTCATGAACAAGGTCGGTTTGAAGGACTCCGATTTCAAAACGATTACCGGCAATCCGCAAACGACGATCAATGCGGTTATCACCGGGCACGCCGATCTGCTGGTCGGCTTCGCGACGATCCCGCTGATCACGGTCGAAGAAGCCACCCGAAAGCCGGCTCGCGCGATTCGCTTCGCCGACTATGACGTCAATGTCGCGACGCTCAGCATCATCGCGCGCGACGACATGATCAAGGACAATCCCGATCTGCTCAGGCGCTTCATGCGCGCCACGGCGAAGTCGGTCGACGCAGCCGAAAAAGACCCGGCCGCGGCCGTCGACGCGCTGCTGAAAACGCTGCCCGCAGCGGGTTCGCGCGACACGATGATCCGCACGCTGCAGGCGACGATTCCGTTCTACCGGACGCCGGAAACGGAGAGCCAGCCGATCTTCCACGTCAGCGCAAAGAATATCGACAGTTCGGTCGCGTCGATCGTTCAGTACAGCAAGCTCGACGCGTCCGCGAATGCGCCGGCGAAGTACTACACGGGTGCATTCGTGCCTTGAGCACCGCACGCCCTGGTCCCTCTCCTTCCTCCATTCAGACCCGTTCCGCCATGACCACCGTACTGAAGCTCGACGAAACCCATTATCGAACGCCCGCGGCGTCGCCGGCACGGCCGCTGATCGAGTTGCGCAACGTAAGCAAAAGCTATAGCAGCCGACAAGGCATGATGCAGGCGCTCAGGCCGCTCGACTTCGAGATCCGCGAGCGCGAGTTCGTGTCGATCGTCGGCCCGTCGGGCTGCGGCAAGAGCACCCTGCTCAAGATGGTCGCGGGGCTCGAGCCGATCTCGTCGGGCTCGATGACGCTGTCGGGCCAGACCATCAGCGGTCCGCAGAAGAACGTCGGCATCGTGTTCCAGAGCGCCGTGCTGCTTGCATGGCGCAATGTGCTCGACAATATCCTGCTGCAAGCCGAAATGCGTCATATGCCGAAGCGCGAAGCACGCCAGAAAGCGCACAAGCTCATCGAAATGGCCGGCCTGGTCGGCTTCGAGGAGAAGTACCCGTGGCAGCTGTCGGGCGGCATGCAGCAGCGCGTCTCGATCTGCCGCGCGCTGCTTCACGAGCCGTCGGTGCTGCTGATGGACGAGCCTTTCGGGGCACTCGATGCGATGACGCGCGAAAGCATGAATATGGAACTGCAGCGCATCTGGCTCGAATCGAAGAAAACCGTGCTGCTGATCACGCATAGCATTCCGGAAGCGGTGTTTCTGTCGGACCGCGTGCTCGTGATGTCCGAGCGCCCCGGCGGCATCGCGGCGATCTACGAGATCGACCTGCCGCGGCCGCGGCCGCTCGAAGTGATGGCGACACCTGCATTTCTCCACTACACGAAGACGATTCGCGCGCACTTCAACGCGCAAGGCTCGCTCGACGATCACTGATCGCGTTGGGCGGGCGGCTGGCGCCGCAAAAAAGCGGCAGGAATCTCGCGATTCCTGCCGCTTTTTCGTGTGGTCTCGGTTAAAGCCTGAAGGCGGAAAGACAGTAAGGCGAGCGCGCGCTGCGCCCGCCCAAAGCGCTAGAACCAGTGGTTGATACCGAACGAGATACCGGTCTGCTTTTCATGCCCCGAGGCGTTGAGCGACGCGTTCGTCACGTACACGCCGGTAAAGTGCGTATAGTCGATGTCCGCGTAAAGCTCGGTGCGTTTGGACAGCAGATAGACGATGCCGAGAATCGCCACGTCCTTGCGCCCGTCGACGCCGGCCGTCCGGTTCGTGTCATCGTAATACGCAGCTGTCGCATTGAAGAACCGCGTGACCTGATAGCGCACGCCGCCCCACAAGTACTGGTTGCGTGTCTTGCTCTTCGCCCCGGCCGGCACGTCCTGCATATCGAGCGAATAGCCGGCCATCATGTCGACGGGGCCGACCGACAGCGTGCCGCCCGCCGTGTACTGATCGTTGCTGAAGAACTGGTTCGATGTCGCCGTTAGCGGATTCGAGCGATGCGTATAGCCGGCACCGAACTTCACCGTCTGCGTTCGGTAATTGAAGCCGCCGGCAAGCACCGAGCCGTGCGATACGCTGCCCGGCACGCCGCCGACCGCTACTTCGCCGCGCAACACCCACGGTCCGAAAATGCCGTGATAGTTGATGTCGTTATCGTCGCGGCCCGTGTTCCCGCCCGATACGGCCGTCGATTCCGTGATACCCAGATAATGAAAGTCGAACGGCTCGAAATCCTTGATCAGGAAGTGCTGCAGCGTGAACTGGCGGCCGATGTCGACCTGCCCGAACGGTCCGCCAAAGCCGACCGTCGACGTGCGCTGGAAAAGCTGGTTGTTCGAGTTGTTGTTCTGGCCTGTCGAAAGCACATAGCCTGCCTCGAGATTGAAGCGCACGTAGTACCCGCCGCCCAGATCCTCCTTGCCGATAAAACCCCAGCGGTTCGAGTTATACGTGCCGTTCGAAGCCATCGAAAGCGCGGCGCCGCCCGCTTTCGTCCCGTTGACGAGATTGCGCAAGCCGCCATCGAGCGAACCGTACAGCGTCACGCTGCTTTGCGCATGCGCGACGCCGCCCGCCGTACAGCCGATCCCTACCACTGTCATTGCCGCCAACGATCGCGTCAACATGACGACGCGCGTAGCGCCAACCGCTCCTCCTTTTTTATACATATCTCACCTGTTGATGTCGTTCTATTCGTGAGGCCGGACGTGCAAAACCAATGCGCAGGCAAGGCCCGATGAGGAACGGCGCCGCATGCGGCCGGCCGCTCGATGCGCCGCTGTCTCCAGTCGACGGCGCTTCGATACACACACGGGGCACGCATTTCCTTCAGCCTGTCGCGCAAATGAGAAGAGTGCTTACATGTTGTTTTTTTCCTCGCTCGTTTCGTCGTTCTTTTCCGCGCGCCTTTCTTCAAAATACCAGGCCGAATCCTTGTTGATCCACTCGGGACCCACGCGTTGACGGGTCTGCTCTTCGCCGGTCGCGAAGTACTCGCTCTTCACCGCACGCTGCGCCATTGCTTCGTTTCGCTCGTCCCAGTCGCCCATCGAAACGCCGTACCACGGCCATTCGGGGCGCAGCGCCGGCAGGCCGAGCTCCTCCCAGATCGCCTTGGCGTTTTCCATGTACGGCTGCGTCGGCAGCGACATCGGCGGCAGCTTTTCCTTGAGCGTCGCGTTCATCAGGATCACGCCGTCCACCGCGTCGTCGCCGCGCTGCGCACCCGACGTGCGCGGACCGTGGCCCGTATCGCGGCCGTGCAGGATCTGCACGTCCTTGACCGCGTTCATCCGGTAGCTCATCGACCAGAAAATCGCATCGCTGTTTTCGGGGTTGATGTCGTTGCTGACCGCGACCACGAGCTTGCCGACCGCCGGCTGCAACGAAGCCGCGCCCATCAGTGCGCGCCAGATCTCCGTTTCGGTGGCCTTTTCGTTGAAGACGACGATGACGAGCTTGCGCAGATTCGTGAGCGGCTCGTGCATGACGACCTTCTCGACGCTCGAAATACGCAGCGCGTTACGCAGATGGTCAAGAAACAGCGGCTCGAAGGCGACTTTCTTCACGAGCGAGCTTTCGCTCGGCGTGACCTGACTGATGATCGAAACGAGGTGTGCGTTCTTGCGCCGCGTGATCGCGGTCACATTCATGTACGGATTGAATTCCTGCAGGTTCACGTGACCGTGAGATTCGCCGAACGGCCCTTCCGGCTCGAGCGAATCGGTCGGCACGAAGCCTTCGATGACGATTTCCGCGTCGGCGGGCACGAGCAGATCGTTGGTCTTGCATTTCACGACGCGCAGCGGCTCGCCGAGAATCGCACCGGCCACGCCGAGTTCGTCGACGTCGATCGGCAGCTTTTGCACCGAGCAGAACGATACGGCCGGATGGCCGCCGATTACGAGCGCGGCCGGCATCGGCTTGCCCATCGCCTTGTACTTGAGCCAGTGCTGGTAGATGCCCTGCCCCATTTCGATCGACGGATTGCAGCCGACGCGGCGCTTGCCCTTGATCTGCCCGCGATACGTGCCCATGTTCTGCACGCCGTTCTCCGGATCGACCGAGATGTATTGCGAGCACGTCGTGTACGGCGCGTTGTCGAAGCCCGGCGTCGAAATCGGAATCGGCAGATGCTCGAGCCCCTGGCCGTCCACGTCGAGGTCATCGCCGATAAAGCACACTTCCTGGCATGGCGCTTCGTCGACGATCACCGGCTTGACCGGGTTGCTCTTCGCCTGCTGCCACTTCTTGCCGATCTGATCGACGGGCACGCCCATCCCGATCGAATACACCTCGCGGTTGATCGACAGCGCGCCCACTACCACCGGCAATTCGTAGCGACGGCCCTTGCTGTCGACGACGTTGTGGAACACGAACGCCTTGCGGTCCGCTTCGGGAATGCCGCCGCGCAATTGCCAGCGCACCAGCGGATGCAACTCGGTATCCTTGTTGATCTCTCGGTGCACGTGCACAACGAGCCCTTTTTCTTCGAGAGCTTGCAGATGGGTCTGGAATGAAGGGAAATTCTTCATGGTGGTCCGGTAAGTGAACGGGGAAATATCAATCAGCGCTACGGCGGATCGTCTATTGCGTAGTACACCGACAGGTAGCGGGCGCGCGGCGGTTCGCGCAAGACGGTCAGCGCAGACTGAGGCAGAACCGCTCACGTCGCAAACGGTGATTTCTCATATAAGGCATGAACAGATTTCATCCGATGAGGCGCCGAGGCGCGCTCGCGGCGGCGTGCACGAGACGATGAATCGCGCTCATGCCTTGCATGAACAGATTTCGTTTGAGCGGCATGACGTCCGTCATGCAACCTTCAAACTGGAGACGGGGATATTCAACGCATTCAGCGACGCATGTCCTCTCAAGCGGACCTCGACGCGGGATAACCGCTCAAACAAGAGAACGATCGTGACAAACCGACGCAAACGTATCGTGGTGGGAATCAGCGGCGCTTCGGGCGTGATTTACGGCATCCGGCTGCTCGAAATGCTGCGCGAACTCGATATCGAGTCGCATCTCGTGATGACACGCTCGGCGCAGATGACGCTCGCCTACGAAACGCAGTGGCGTTCGGCCGAAGTTCAGGCGCTGGCTCACAAACACTACCCCAACGCCGATATCGGTGCGGCGATCTCGAGCGGCTCGTTTCCCGTCGACGGGATGATCGTCGCGCCGTGTTCGATGAAAACGCTTGCCGAAATCGCAACCGGCAACACGGGTTCGCTGCTGTCGCGTGCCGCCGACGTGATGCTGAAGGAACGCCGCCGTGTGGTGCTGATGGTGCGCGAAACACCGCTGCATCTCGGGCACCTGCGCAATATGACGAGCGTCACCGAGATCGGCGCGATCGTCTATCCGCCCGTGCCGGCATTCTATGCGCGGCCCGATAGCCTCGAATCGATGATCGACCATACGCTTGGGCGCGTGCTCGATCTGTTCGATATCGACGCAGGCACCGTCAAGCGCTGGACGGGTCAGTTCGAAGCGGATGTGGCGCGGCTTGCGACGGTTTGAGCGGGCTGCGTAAGCGATATGGCACCACGCCCCATGAATTGCGCCGCAGGCGTTACTTTCTCAGCCGCTTCGGCGCACGCCGCCGTAGCCTGATTCGACACAGCCTGTCCCGCGGGGCCGCACCGCGAACACATGCCCGTCATGTTCGCTCGCACCCGCATCGGGACGTGATGAAGAACCGGTTTTCGTAGGGCGGTCGCAGCGACGCCGTGTGGGCGGTCCGCAATCGGGACGCGCAGCTCGTCGGACCGCGACGCCATGCGCACACCTGTATCCGCACGGACCTGCGCCGCGGCAACAACGATCATTGAGGCCGAACCGGCGACCATGAAGGATCGGGATCGAACGACTTCAGCGCAAGTGCCCTGCGCGCGGCATTCGGACCGAGATCCTTCTGGTACAGTTGCCCATCCTGGTTCACGATGAATGTCATCACGCCCGTTGTTCCATATCGCACCGGCCATGCGATCAGCGCGCAGCCTTTGCTCATTACGCCATCCTGAACATAGTTCTGCGCCCCGCCATTGGCGTGCGGGCCCTGGCGCGTCAGGATCCGGTAGTGATAGCCGTAGTATCCGTCGGCGGCGATCGACGACGGGCTTTGCTGCATGGCCGCCGCGAGCGGACCCAGCGGGCTCTGCGCACTGCCGGATTGAGCGGGCCAATACAGGCCGTCGCGCTGGCCCGGCGCGCTCATCAGGCGCTGCGCGTAATGCCCGGTCAGGTTGCGATAGTCGTTCTGCGCATCGAGATAGGCGAGCGAAGTCGACATTGCCGCGCGCTCGTTACGGCCTATCCTGCGAATGCCAATCTCGCTTCTTGCCGCGACGGGATCGAAGCGCCAGCCGCGCGAAGTCTTCACGAGCGGAACCGGCAGGGTCCAGCCGCTCGTGCCGACCGCGAGATGCGCGGTTCGCCGGCCGGTGCCCGACGCAGGATCCATCACGATCTCGTGGCCTTTGGACCAGGCGCCGAGGAAATCGTAGATGTCGTCTTCGCCGGTATCCCGCGCGGGTATGAGCCGCTGAAAGTCGTTGCCGAGAACGTGCGAAAGCGCCGCATGTCCGCCGCCCGCAAGTGCATTCACGAGCGCCTCGGCTGCTGCTTCCGGCGTCGGGTACACGGCCTGGGCACACGCATCCTCGGTGCCGCACGTCAAGGCGCACGCCGCGGCGAGCGAAAGTGCGGCATGGATTACGCGATTGCGCCTCGAGCATTCGACGCTCGGCGCACGGTGTTTGCGAAATCCGATCATTGACAAGACCTCCTCACTGTTCGTCCGCTTTGGCCCGCTTTCTGGCTTGCTTTCTGACCTGCCTGATGGTCCGCTCGTCGAGGCATCAGCGGCGAAAGCGACCGCCTCCACCGCCAAAACCCCCGCCGCCCCTGAACCGGCCGCTGTCGAACCCTCCGCCGCCGCCGAACCGGCCGCTATCGAAGTCCCCGCCCCCCGATCGTTCGCCGCCCCCGAATTCGCGACCGCCGAAATTGTCGGCGGCATACGTGTTGTGACTGTCCATACCGCGTTGCGTATCGAGGCGTTCGGCATTTCCGTCGCCCGCTCCACGGAACGCATTGTCGCGATTCACGTTCTGCGCACTGTTGCGCAGGTCGTTGTAACCGGCGCCGCCGCCTCGCTGCATGTCTTGGAAGCGCTGGCTCGCACTGCCCGACAGGTTTTCCCCCGTGCGGCTCTGCAGCGTTTGCATCGCCTGCTCGCGGGACGCGTCATAGCCGCGATATGCGTTGTGCTGAACGCTGCTGAAGTTCGCGCTGCGGTTGCTGAAGTTGGCGTTGCGGTTCCAGTTGGCCGTGTCGCTGGCCGTGCTGAGCCGGTTATTGACGTTGAGGTTGTTGTAGCGATTCACGTTGACGTTGACACTGCCCGTGTGCCAGTTGCAGCCGCCCCACAACGCGTTCGTCACGGCAATGCCGGCGCCGAAAGCGAGTCCCGTCGCAAATCCACTCGCCAGCGCATAGCCGGGAGGCGGCGGAATGTACATGGGCGGATACGCCGGATACAGCCACGGCCCGTAGACCACGGTCGGGTTATAGGTCGGCACGTACACGATCTGCGGGTTTGCCGGCTCGATCTGGATCGTGTCCTGATCCACAACCACCTTCTGCTGTTCGTTCGACTTCAGATGGCCGGCCTGCTGCGCCTGCTTGCGCAGTTGTTGCACTGAATTCATCACGTCGTTCGGCTGCGCGAGAAACGCATCGCCCAACTGGCTCACCCATTCCGGCTTCGATGCCATGGTCGCGAGCACTTGCGGAAACGCGACGAGCGACTGCACGCTCGGATCCCATGGTTTCGACGCGACGGCCTTCACGGCATCGTCGCCTTTCTGCTGAGGGTTCGCCTTCGACCATTGCGCCGCTGCCTGAACCTCGTCGGGAAAGGTCGCGGCCATCAGCACCTGGGCAAGCAGCGCGTCGGGATAGAGCGCGATGGGCGCAGTCAACGAATCGAGTTGCTGCTTCGAAAGCTTGACCGTTCCTTGCGCGCTGGCCGTGATGGGCATCAGGACGCCGCAGATGGGCAGCACGCCGCCCAGCATCGCGCACAAAGCCAGCACACCGCGCACATAGTCCAGCGAAAGTTTCATGATCATGGCCTCCTGCGATGCGAGTTGTATTACGGGCGTCACTCGACTGGCTTAATGCGATCCGCCGATAGAAAGACGACGCGTCGCCGTGCTGTTCGCGTATCCGGCATCGCAATCGACCACTCGAAACGGATGGGCAAAACGCCGCTTCGCCGGTGGCATTCGCGCCGCAAGCAGCCGCGCGCGCAACTGCATCTAACCGGGTATACGCGCTGCAACGCCTAACGGGTTCCCGCACTCGCCTCGTCCGTATCCGGCAACAGCGCGCTCGACGGTGTCGCGTCGAAGCTGCCGCCGAGCGCGAGATACAGGTGAATGCGGTTTCTGCGCTGCAGGCCCCAGAGCTTGATGAGATCGGCCTGGCTGGCGAGTTCGGCTGTCTGCAAATTCGAAACCCACAGCAGGTCTCTGCGGCCCGCCTTGTACTGCATCGTCGCGATACGCACGGCTTCGGTGCGCGAGTCCACGGCATTCTGTTCAAGCGGCAATCGTCTCGTCAGAAACCGTTCGTTCGCGAGCGAATCTTCGACTTCGCGGAAGGCGACCAGCACGACGCTGCCGTAATGAGCCACGGCTTGCGCCTGTTGCGCGGTCGCGATCCTGATCTGCGCCTGCAGCGCGCCTCCTGTGAAGATCGGGATCGATGCACCGATCGCAGCGGTCACGAGCCACGGGTTGAGGTTGAGTAGCGAGAAGAGCGGGTCGCCGAGACGGCCGCCCGCGAACGTAAACGAGAAGTCCGGCAGCAGCGCGAGCTTCGCGACTTCCTCCTGGCGAAACGCAGCGAGCACCTGACGCTCGGCCGCAATGAGATCGGGCCGGCGTTCGAGCAGCGCCGCAGGCAGCCCTGCCGCCGGCGGCGCGGGCAGAAGAGGATAGGTCGCCGCCACTTCGATCTCGGTAGCGGGATAGCGTCCAAGCAGCACTTCTAGCGCGCGGCGCGCGTCTGCGTACGATTGGCGCGCGGCCTCGACGGAACTGAGCGCCGATTCGAGCTTGGCACGCGTGTCGGCCACGTCGAGGTCGGAATCCTTGCCCGCGGTGCGCCGCGTTGAAACGAGGTCGAGCAACTGTCCATAAATGTCGACCGAATGTTCGGCGAGCGCGAGCAGTTGCTTCGCTTCGATCGTCAGATACCAGGCCTGGGCTACGGTTGCCGCCAGCGACTGCCGCGCATACGCGTAATCGAGCGCGGTCGCTTCATAGCCCGCTTGGGCGGCAGCGCGTTTGGCGCGCAGCTTGCCCCACACATCGATTTCCCACGCCACGGATCCGAAAACGACCGATGTCGTCGAGCCGTTATCGTGATCGAAGTCGTGGGTCGTGCGCCCGCCGCCGGTTGCACCGATCTGCGGCCAAAGCTGGGCGCCCGCGACAACCACGGCTTGCTGCGCGATCGCCACCAGATCAGCCGCCTGGCGCAAGTCGAGGTTGTTGGCGATCGCTTCGCTCACGACCGCATCGAGCATCGGATCGCCAAGCTGCTTCAACCAGTCGTCGGCAACGGGAACCGCGCTTGCCTCCGACTTCCATGCGGGCGGAAGCGTCGTGCCGGCCGGCAGCGCGTTCCTCACCACATCGTCATGTTGCGGTGGCGGCGCGAGCGCGCAAGCGCCGGTCAGCGCAACAAGCAGCAACACGGCAACGAACGATCGCGCGCGCATCATAGCGAGAACGGATACAGCCAGTTGTACCAGGTATAGGAGCGGATCGCGACCTTGCGCAATACGTCGAAGGCGCTGCTCGTGCTGGTGTAGATCGCCGCCCGTCCTTGCGTACCGATCGGAAACTGGATCTGGTTCGGATCGTCCAGCGTGATCGCCACGGCGAACTGCCCTTGCGGCGCTTCGGCAGGTACGGCGTTGAACGACGGCAACGCACCGCTCGGAAGCATTTGCCCTGCGCCGCTCCCTTGCCAGACCGCCGCGACCTTGCCGGTCCAGATCTGTCCGGGATAGAGATCCAATGCCACTTCCACCGGCTGACCCGGCTTCACGTACTTCAGATTCTCCTGGAAGAACTGGGCAAGCACATAACGGTCCGCATCGCATATGAACGACGCAATCGCGCCGAAGCGAATATCGCCCGACACCATGCCGGGCCGGACCTGCAGATTGATGATGTAGCCGTCCTCCGGCGCCACCATCAACGTGTTGTCGAGGTAGAAGCGCGCCTGATCAAGCTCCGCCTCGATGGAGGCGACCGCCGTATTGACGCCGCCGATCTCGGACTGGTACTTGAGCCGCGAGCGATCTTCCTCGGCTTGCGCCTCCTTGATCGCAGCGGCATTCGCGGCGACTTGCGCGCGCCACTTCTGCGCATCCTCCTCAGGGCCCGCACCTCGCTTCGCCAGATTCGCGGAGAGCTTCTCCTGATACACGGCATACTCGAGCTCGCTCTTCAGCCTGACGATCTTTTCGGCCGTCACCTGGACGTCGGTCTTCATGATCGCCACGTTCTGCTTCGCTTGTGCGAGCTGCGCCTCCAGCTGCTTGACCCTCGCTTCGTAGATCCGCCTGTCGAACTGGAATAGCGGCGTGCCTTTCTTCACGTGGACGTTCGGCTCGACAAGCACCGCCGTGACGAGGGTCGGCTCCGACAGACGCGGCGTGAGCTGGATCGTATGCTGGATCACGCGCGCTTCATTCGAGGTCGGCGTGACGTAGCGCAGCCCGATCAGGAAGATCAGCATCAGATGCAGCACGAAGAACGTGGAAAAGAAGCCCCACGCGATCGTGAACCTGAGCCATCGGAACTTGAAGAAGACCAGCCACACAAGGAAGCCATACGCGAACAGCATGACAAATCCGAGCAGCATGGCTTGCCTCCGTCAATTCCTTGTATTGCCATCCTCTGGACGCCGCGATTCAGATGGGCGTCCTTCAGAAGCGGTGCGCTGCACGCCGCTCAGGCGGGCATGCTCCTCTTCGATCACGCGTGCCTCTTCGCGCGGGAAGCGCCGGATATCGATGACATCGGTCGGTTTGAAGGCCCAGATGAACGCCTGAATCCACGGCAATATCGTCGGCAGCAAGCCGGCCCATCCCATCAGCTTCACCGCTTCGGCCTCGGGGTGATGGCGCGCGAGCGCAATGCGCCCCGGCAGCCCGGCAATCCAGATGTAGGTGAGAATGCCGGCGCCGCCGGCGAGGAATCCCGTGGCGAATGTCACGTAATCCCAGAACCCGAGTTCGAATCCGAGCATGTCACTTTCCCTCCAGGACGCAAGGCCGGCATCATTGCTCTGTCTCGAAGACTATGCACGCAGCCGATACGCTACTAGTGGACCATGGTCCAATTGAACCGTTACGCGGCGTCGGATATTCTTCGCAATCGTCTGGCCAACTGTTTTATCGTCCGAACAATTAAAAATCGGGGAATCGTTTTTAGCGATCCGTTACCTGTTATTTGGATTCCTGTTTAATTTTTCCACGAAACACCCAATACACACCGGCGGTATAGAACGCGATCACCGGCAACACGACCACGCCGCCGTAGAAAAAGCACTGCAGCGATGCATCCGGAGCCGCGGCATGGCCGGCCGTGATGGTGTACGGAACCATATAAGGCCAGAACATCACGCCTAACGTCAGATACGACGCGAGGAAGATCCGCGCGGTCAGCCCGAACTTCAGCCCTGTCGAGGCGCGCGCGTGCGCAGACGGCGGCGCCTGCCAATGCCGCGATCGCAGCCACGGGAAAAACGAGTCCCCACATACGGTCGCGCAAGCGGCTGTGCCCGACTGCGTGCGTATCGACAGTCAGCGAAACGATGAATGAGAGCGCGACGAGTACCAGGACGATCGCAACGAGCCAGCCGATGCGGCGATATGCCCATTCGCGCTACGGTCCGTCGCTCTTGACGACAATCCAGCACGATGCCGGTGACGACGCCCATGCCGAACGACACCACGAAGATCGGCAGCCAGCGGCTCGTGGTGTGCGTGATCGGCAGCCTGGGCAAAGAGCCGTCACGCCGGTATTGGACCATGGTCCAATTCCGCAGACACATCGCTTGCCGCCTATTGCGATGCGGGCGCGTCGCCGAATCGCGAGCCGTTGAACGGCGAGCCGCCGGAGAACGGCGAGCCGCCGGAGAACGGCGCGGCCGGTGCGGAACCGTTCGACGAACCACCGAACGAACCACCCAATGAGCCGCCGGGCGAACGACTCGACGAAGCACCGCCGAACGGACTGGAGCCGAACGGACCGCCGCTCGACGAACCATTGTTATTCGAACTGCCGCCGTCCCCCATTCCCGGCGCATCGCCATTCGGCGTCACCGGTCCATCGGGCGGACGCTGCCCCTGCGTGAGCGTCGGAAAGCGCGCGACGAACACCCAGTCCGAATAACTCTTCCTGTTCGCGAAGCCCTGAAACGCCGCGGGAAAATGCGAGATCTGGATCGGACGCGCATGCGATGCGCTATGAATGCCGATGATCGTCTGCCCATCGGGAGACATCATGAGTATCCAATCGCCCTTGCCCGTCATCGGATCGTCATGGACTCTGCGCAGATGGCGCACGACATTCGGGTAGCGCGGATCGCGCAGCAAGTCTTCGAGCGTGCGCGGCTGCGTCGGCTGGCCGATCGGCGTGGCGGACGCATAGCTTTGCAGCGCGCGCTGGAATTCCGCGCCGACCGCGAGCAGTTCCTTTTCCGCCATGCGCCGCTGATAGATCGCACCGAGTTCCGCCGACGCCGCCGCCGTGATGCTGATGATCGCCAGCAGAATCAGCAGCGCGAGATACGTGTAGCCACCATGCGAAGCACGGCGGCGCGGCGCGTGCGCGTGAACATCAGCGCGAACTTCAGCGTGAGCGCAACTGCGCGCAAGGTGTCGCTGCCCGGTGCGGGAACGCGTCTCGCCCATCACATCGCCCCGTAGGCCTTGCCCTCGGCATCGGTACCTTCCGCACCGCTCTTGATGTCGTAGACATTGCCGGGAAACTGCTCGTCGGGCGCGACGATCTGCCAGGTCGTCGCGCTGTCGGCCACCGGATCGAACGGCAGCGAGCGCAGATAGTGCTTGTCCACGAGTTCCTGCAGCGAATCCGGATAACGCCCCTGGTCGCCGTAGAACTGATCGATTGCCACGCGCGTGACGTGCAGATTCTGCACGAGCACTTTCTCTTTCGACGAATCGATCGAATGGAAATACTCGGGCAATGCGAGCGTCAGCATCAACGCGATGATTGCGAGCACGATCAGCAGTTCGATCAGCGTAAAGCCCGCCGCGGTCTTCGCATGTCTCGCGCCTTGCATCGGTGTCACCATTTCCGGTAAGGAATGCCGTTCAGGCCAACGCCGTTCGACAGCGAATAGACGTCGTATACGTCGTCGCCCTCTTGCGGATCGTCGGCTTCGCTCGCATAGGCCCGCTTGCCCCAGGTCGCCGAATCGGCAAGCTGCGGGTCGTTGTCGTTCATCGGATCGCGCGGAATGCGCCGCAGGAAGTACATCTTGTGCGCCTTCGGGTCCTGCTGGTCGGGCACGCCCTGTACCAGCAGTTCGAGATTGGCCGGATAGTCGGTGGCACCCGCCTCTTTCTGGATGCGCCCATCCTTGCTCGCCGTGTGATACGCGTCGATCGCGTCGCGTATTTCGTGCAGCGCCGCGCGCAGGTCCTGTTCGCGTTCGCGCTGACGCATCACCTGTGCGACGGGCACGGTCATGCACGCGAGCACGCCGAGAATCGCCAGCGTGACGAGCAGTTCGATCAGCGTGAAACCGCACGCGCGCGCCTGCGTCATTTCGGATTCACCGTCAGATCGTATGGCGTCGGCGGCAGGGCCGTCACCGGAATGCCGGTCAATCCGAGCAGCGTGCCCGGCTGCACCTGGATCGAGGTCTGCGACGACGGTGCGATCGCGCGGAACGACAGCACGGCGTACGTCGCGGACGCCGTGGCGCCCGTTCCGCCCGATGCGGAATCGGACAGGCTCAGTTGGCCGTTCTGCCCGACGCGGCTCGAGAAATTCGTCTGTGCGCCGCCCTGCTTCAGGAAATCGCCTTCGGTCACGCCCGTGAATTGCAGCTTCGAGCTGTCGTAGGTCACGTTCGCGGGCACGATCAGCAGCGGCTGGTCCGCCTGCATCGTCACCGTCACCGTGACCGAGTCGCCGACCTTCACCTGCTGCGGCCCCTGCACCGTCATCTGGGCCGTGCCCGTACCCGGCGCGCCGCCGGCGACGACCGGATCGCCCTCGCCGCCGGCAAAACCGCCCGCGCCGCCGCCCACCGTGCCGCTGCCCGCGCCGCCGTAGTTCGAGCCGAGCCCGTTCGTGCCCTGCGCGCTGTTATTGCCGACACCCGACGATGGCGCTTTGCCCGGCATGGCCGACGTCGACGACGAACTGCTGCCCGGCGAGAACGACGCGCTGCTGATGCCGTTCGATTGCATCAGGCCCTGCGAATTGGTCTCGGTGCCCGCCGAAAAATACGCCGAAGCGGCGTCGGGTCGCTGGATATTGCGGATCAGATGCGGCGTGATCGCGAGCACGATTTCGGTGTTCTTGTCGTCGTCGGTCGTCGCGCCGAACAGGCGGCCCAGCACCGGCAGCTGGCCGAAGCCCGGAATCTTGTTGCCCGACGTGCGCTCCTCGCTGTCGATCAGGCCCGCCAGCACGTCGGTTTCGCCGTTCTTCAGCTGCAGCACCGTGCTCGCGGTGCGCGTGCCGATTTCATAGGCGGTCGTGCCCGAGTTGCCGCCCGATACGACATTGAGCAGGCTGCTCACTTCGAGCGCGACCTTGATGCCGACCGAGTTGTCGAGATAGATCGCCGGCTCGACGTTCAGCGTGAGGCCGACGTCGATATAGTTGACCGACTGCGAGACGAAGCCCGTCGAGGTCGCCGTCGACGTGATGTTCGGCACGCGCTCGCCTATCAGGATCTTCGCCTTCTCGTGATTGCGCACGCGAATGCGCGGATTGGTCAGCAGCTTCGCATTCGAATCGACGAGGTTCGCCTGCGCGGTCGCCTGGATCTGCGACACGCCGAGCGTCTTTGACGTCTGGTGAAACAGGTCGTTCAGCGACAGCGCCGGCGGGTTGCTGCCGCCCGACGACGGGATGCCGAACGATCCGCTGTTGAACGGGTTACCAAAGCCGTTGCCCGTGTTGTTGCCCGAGCCCGTATTCGAGATCACGCTGCCGACCGGCAGCGGCGTCACCGTGAGCGAATCGGGCCACTGTATGCCGAGATTTTGCGTGCTGTTGCGCTGCACCTCGAGCACTTCGACTTCGAGCATGACTTCCGGCTCCGCGACATCTTCGAGTGCAACGAGCTTTTCGGCCATATGGATCACATCGGGCGTGTCGCGCACGATGACGAGATTGAGCTTCTCGTCGACAACGATGTCGTGCGCCTTGAGGATCGTCTTCAGCGTATTCGCGACTGTCTTCGCTTCGGCGTTCGACAGGAAGAACGTGCGCACCGCGAGCTCCTGGTAGTCCTTGAGCTTGGCCGGCGTATTCGGGTAAATCAGCACGGTGTTTTCGTCGAGCACCTGCTGCGCGAGCTGGTTCGTCGCGAGCACATAGCGAACCGCGGCTTCGATCGTGCTGTTTCTGAGGAAGATCGACGTGTGCTGGTCGGTGCGCACGTCCTTGTCGAACAGAAAGTTCATGTTGGCGCTGCGCGAGATCACATCGAATACCTGCTTGAGCGACGCGTCCTTGAAATCGATATGGATCGGCCGGCGGTAGGCCGCGGCGAGCGCCGCCTCGATGCGCGTCGCACCGGAATCGAGCGTGAGCCGGCGCTGCAATGCGAGCGCGCGCGAATGCTCGGGCGCTTCGGTCAACACCTGCTCGACGAGGCGGCGTGCGCCGGCCACGTTCTGCCTGGCCGCCATCGCTTCGGCCTGCGTGACGAGCGCATCGAGTCGCGCGGCCTGATCGAGCGCGGCAAGTCCGGCCAGTGCGCGTTCGTTCTCCGGGTCGAGCGTCAACGCATGCTGATACGACTTGCGCGCCGCATCGCGTGCGCCGCTGGCGGCGAGACGGTCGCCCTGCTCGTTGTCGTGCGTCAGCGTGCTCGCGCGCACGGCGAGCCATGTCGCGCGATATTGCGCGTCGTGCGGCTCCTGCGTCATCGCTTCCTGCATTTTCGCGAGCCCTTCGTCGACCTTGCCCTGCGCGACGAGATCTTCGCCCGCGCGATAAGCCTTCTGCGCCGCGCAACCGGCCAGCAGCACCGGCAAGGCGATCGCGAGCACGAGCGGCGCCAGCCACTGCAAGGAGGCGCGCCGCGCCCGCCGTTGCCGGCGCGGCATACCGCTTGACGCGGCACCGCTGCCCGGACCCCGATGGTCATGTTGTTCTAGTGATTGCGTATGCAACGACTTGCTTCCTGTAAATGCTTTCTCTTATGCACGTCAATCGGCGCTGCCGATATCGATGGTCTGGACCAGCTTGAGCGGCAGGTACATCAACGTCAGAACAGGCGGCTTGATCGCGTCGACGCGATAGGTCGCATCGATCACGGATTTGTCGTGCACGATCACGGTCTCGTCGCCGTGCGCAAGATAAACCTCCCACGCACCGTCCGACGCCTGTTTCCCGATATAGGTGAACGGCAGGGTCGGCGCGATCGGCGCGGACGGCAGCGGCGGCACCTGCGCACCGGCCGGCGCGACCGACGGCAACGCCGGCGCCCATGTCTGGCTGCCGAACAACGCGTGATGGGCGCCGCCGGCCGAGCCGAACAGTTCCTTGCGCGAACGCAACGCGCCGATCGTGACGAGCGATCCGTTGTCGGGATTTGCGGCGGATGTCGCGTCCGTGCCGCGCTCGGCTGTGCGGCCGGCCGCTGTCGCGCGTGGCGAAGCTTCGACAACCTGATCGGGCGCGTCGTGACGACCGAAGATCAGCAGGCCGCCGCACACGACGAATGCGACCGCGAGCACCGCGTGCAGAGGCTTCATCGTTGCGCCTCGCCCGCCGCGACCAGTGCGGCGGTGTTCGCGGCACCCCTGCCCTGCTGCACGGGCCGCAGGAACACCGTAAACCGCAGGCTCGCTTCGACGGTCTGGTCGTTCGCGGAACTGCGCTTGAAGCGCATATCGTCGAGCGCCGCGTAAGGCACCGTCATCAGCACTTTTTCGCAGAAGCGGCGCAATTGCGCATAGTCGCCTTTGACGGGCAGCACGATCGAGTAGGTCTCGAAGCGCCCGGCCGCATCGCGCGCCGGTTTGTATTCGGTCTTGTCGAGCACGACGCCGGTCTCGCTCGCGGCGTCGAACAGGTGCATAACGACCTGCTCCGTGTGACCTGCATCGCCGAGCGCTGCGTAAAACGCATCGAGCCGCTGGGCCGCGAGCGCCTGCGGAGAAATCACCGGCGCGAGTGGCGGCGCCGATCGCGCGCGCGCGACGGCGCGGGCTTCGTCGGCGATACGCACGGTCAGACCCGGCAGCAGCACGAACCACATCGCCGCGGCGCCGATCGCGAGTACGCCTGCCGCGAGCGCATCGATACCGGTGCGGCGCAGCGCGAGCCGGATCCACAACAGCGCACGCATCAGATCGGGCACCCTCATGACGCGCTCCTGCGCCATTGCGCTTCGATCTGGAAGCGGATCACGCCGTCCATATGGTCTTTCGACATCTCGTGGCGGACGAGATCGACGCGCCCGAACAGCGGCTGCTGCTCGAGCGCCTGCAGATAGCCGATCATCGCGTCGCTGCCGGCGCCCTCGGCTTCGATGCGCAAGAGCGCCCGGCTCGCGTCGGGCGTGATCGACAGCAATGCGACCTTCGGCGGCGTCGCGGCCTCGACTGCGTCGAGGATGTCGTCCCAAGGCAGGTTCAGGCGCGCGACCGCTGCGTTGACGGCGGCGCCCTGCTTCGCGTCGATCGGACGGCTCGCGACGCTCGCGCGTGCGCGCGCCGCTTGCGCGTTATGCGAGGCAATGCGCTCCAGCTGGCGCTCGAGCACGTCGAGGCGGCCGAGCAGTTTATGCGCGCGCACGCCGGCAATCACGCATACGATCAGCGCGGCGAGTGCAAGCACGCGCATGACCGGATGACTGCGGTACAGCTGACGGCGAGCGCTGAGCGGCGCGAGATCGATATGCAGGCGCTTCATCGCGGTGCACCGCCCTGGCTGCCGAATACCAGTTGTGCGGCGGAAGACCATGCCGCGATCGCGCCTTCAGGCGATGCGAACGCCGCCTGAACGGCAGTGCATGCGCGGACTTCGATGAAGCTGTCGATCGGGTTCGGGCTGGGGTCCAGGCTCGGGTTCAGGCTCGAGCTCGCGTTCGTGCTGCTGTTGCCGGACATCGCCGCGCGCGGCGTTTGCTGCCAGGCCGGCGGCAACGGGCCGTACACATGCAGCAGTTTCGGTGCGTGCACGTTGTCGAGCAGCGCCGTGCGCACAAGCTGCTCATGCAGCCATGCGAGCGGCGGCGCTTCTTCGACGAGCTTTAGCGTGCGTATCGCCGCAAGGCGCGCACGCCGCCCGGCGCCGTCGATCACGCCGAGCGTCAGCGCGCCATCATGCAGCGTGGCGAGCCACGCATCGCCGGTCACGCGGCGGCGCCAGCGATTCCATGCGCCGATGAAATTGGGCGCTGCCGAAACGAGACAACTGCGCCGTGCACGCGCTGCGAGTTGCAGCGCCATATGCATGCGCAGCGGCACCGCGCACGCGAGAAATGGCCTCGCCGCATGCCAGTCCGCGACGAGATGCCATGCCGCCGCCGATTCGCCATAGAGCACCTGGAAGCGCACCTCGGCCGCGGTGCGCAGGTCCTGCACGCGCGTGCCGTTCGGCGGCGGCGTCACGATGAAGTAGCGCACGAGGTCATCACCGAAGGTCGCGTGGATCGGCAACCCGCCGCATCCGGACTCATCGAGCGCATCGCCGATCGCGGCGGCGAGTTCGTCGGGCGTCAGGCCGGGCGATGTCGCGCGCAGCGAACGTTCCGCGAGAAGCGGCGGCGCCGCTGCCTGACGTAACGCAACCGCATTTGTCACGCTACTCGCGGCTGGGCCGACGCTCGAATTCGCGTGAGCATCGGCGAGCAGCCCCATTCCCCCAAGCCGCGCGCCCAAAGCGTTCGCTCCGTCACCGCGTCCGCCGTTCGTGCGCAATATCGCCACGCCGTCTCGCGACATCCCGATGCGGCACACGCCGCGCCGCCACTTCAGCGAAACGCGCGGCAGCCACGGTATCGAAACCGGCGTTGTGCTCCACCGCTTCAACACGTCACGCATTGAGGGTCACCCGTTTCACTTCGGCGAGCGTCGTTTCGCCGCGCTTCACCTGGGCCAGCGCAACCTCGCGCAAATGGCGCGTGCCGTTGCGGCGCGCGACCTCCTTGATCAGGCGGATCGGCTGCTTCTCGACGACCATATCGCGAATCTCGTCGTCGAGAATCAGAATCTCGGCAATCGCGCGGCGCCCGCGATAGCCGGTGCCGCGGCAATCGCCGCAGCCCGCGCCCTGGCGGAAATCGAAATCGGCGACCTCGGCGCGCGTGAGACCGACGCGCGCGAGTTCCGCGTCGGTCGGCGTATAAGGCATCGCGCAATGCGAGCAGTTCACGCGCAACAGCCGCTGCGCCCAGATGCCGTTCAGCGCGGACACGAACGCGTACGGATCGATACCCATATGGCTGAAGCGGCCGAACACGTCGAACACGTTGTTCGCGTGCACCGTCGTCAATACGAGGTGGCCCGTCAGCGCGGATTGCACCGCGATCTCGGCCGTCTCGCGGTCGCGGATTTCGCCGACCATGATCTTGTCCGGGTCGTGCCGCAGAATCGAGCGCAAGCCGCGCGCGAAGGTCAAACCCTTCTTCTCGTTGACCGGAATCTGCAGGATGCCCGGCAGCTGATATTCGACCGGGTCTTCGATCGTAATGATCTTGTCGCGGCCGTTGTGAATTTCGGTGAGCGCCGCGTACAGCGTCGTGGTCTTGCCCGAGCCGGTCGGGCCCGTGACGAGCAGCATGCCGTACGGCTCCTCCGCGAGACGGCGCAATGCTTCGAGCGATTCGCCGTCGTAGCCGAGTGCTTCGAGCGTCAGCGCCCCGTACGCTTCGATCATCGCGCGTTTGTCGAGAATACGGATCACCGCATCTTCGCCGTGAATGCTCGGCATGATCGACACGCGCAAGTCGATATCGCGCCCGCCGGCCGCGACGCGGAAACTGCCGTCCTGCGGCACGCGGCGCTCGGCGATATCGAGTTCCGCGAGCACCTTCAGGCGCGAGATGACCTGCTCCGCGGTTTCGACGCCGTGTATCGTCGCCGCCGCATCGAGCACGCCGTCGACGCGGTATTTCAACGCGAGGCCGGTCGCTGTGCTTTCCATATGGATATCCGATGCGCCTGCCTTGAGCGCATCGTAGAGCGTCGAATTGACGAGCTTGACGGCAGGGCTCGCGGCCTCGCTGACCGTCTCGAACGACAGCACCTGCGCGGTGCGCCCGTCGGCGCGCGTTTCGACGCCGTCGGTCACGAGGCTGTCCACCGCGCGCGCCGATTCTTCCATACGCGTGTGGTAGGCCTGCAGATCCGACGGCAGCGTGACGCGGATCTCGATCGGCCCGCCTGCCTGCGCGGCCAGCCACGTCTGCAGGTCGAGATCGAACGGGCTCGTCACGACGCCGATCAGCGTGCCGCCGAGGCTCGTTACGCGATCGTTCGCGTCTTCCGGCAGATTTTGCGCCGCGTGTTTGACAGTATTGTCCACATCGCGCAGCAACGCGCAGCGCCGCTGCATCGCGCGCGATAACGGCACGCGGTCGAACGCGGGCTGCATCGCGAGCATCGCAGGCGTTTCGATCACCTGCATCGCAAGCTGCTGCGCGAGCGCCTGCAGCAGCTCGCGCGGCTCGCTGCCGGTCAGCGCTTCGAGCTCCACGATCAGATGACGCTGCGTCGCCGACGCGGCCGTGCGCGCACGCGCGAGCAGTTCGGCATCGAGCTTCAATACCGGCTGCGCGAGCAAAACCGGTTGCGCGGACAACGATCCGGCCGGCGCGTCGGACACATCGGACACATCGGACGCGTCGGGTACACCCGACACCCCGGCGGCCAGCGGCACCACGTTCGCGGGCATGCTCACGACAGACTCTCCGCCAGATCGAAGATCGGCATGTACAGCAGGATAACGATGGTCCCGACGACGAGACCGATCGCCGACATCAGCAACGGCTCGAACAGACGCGTAAAGCGGTCGATCCACCGGCTGATCTCGCCGTCATAGAACGCCGCCGATTTGGTCAGCATGTCGCCGAGTTCGCCTGAGCGCTCGCCGACGCGCAGCATGCGCAGCGAGATCGGCGTCGTGAGGCCTTCGTTGTCGAAGGCGCTCGACAGATTCGTGCCGGCCTGCACCGCGATGCGCGCCTGCATCAGCCGTTCGCGCAGTGCGGGCGAGATCGTACCGCCGGCAGTTTCCATCGCCGGCACGATCGGAATACCGCCTTCAAGCAGCATGCCGAGCGTCAGATACAGACGCGACAGCTGATAGATGCGCAGGTGCGGTCCGATCACGGGAATCCGCGCGAGCAGCGTCGCGAGACCGGCCTTCGCGATCGCCGCGCGCAGCACCGTGCCGCCCGCGAAGACCATGCCGAGCGTCGCGCCCGCGAGCGGCAAGCCGTGCGCGGCGGCAAACTTGCCCCAGTCGAGCAGCAGTTGCGACATCCAAGGCAGCGATCGCCCAGTGCCTTCATAGATCGTCGCAAAGCGCGGCACCACATACGCGATCAGAAACGCCGCCACGCCGCCGCCCACACACAGCAGAATGCATGGATAGATCGCGGCGCTGACCAGCTTGTTGCGCACGAGGTCGATGCGCGACTGATAGTCGATATAGCGTTGCAGCGAGCGCGGCAAGTCGCTCGTGCCTTCGGCGGCGCGCACGATGCCGATATAAAGCGGCGGAAACACATCGGGTTGCTCGGCGAGCAGACTCGAAAAGCGCTTGCCTTCGCGCAGCCCCGAAAGCAGCCGCTCGAGCACACCGCGCAAACGTCCGCTGCCCTCGCGCTCGAGCAGCGCTTCGAGCCCTTCGACGATCGACAATCCCGCCGTCAGCAGCGCCAGCAGTTCCTCGCTGAACAGCACGAGCGACAACGCGCCGCGCGACGCCGCCGGGCGGCGCAGCGAACGGCGCGGCGCGAGCCGCGTCGCGTGCAGTCCGCGCGCTTCGACCTGACGCCGCGCATCGTTCTCGTCGTGCGCATCGATGACGAGCGCGACGATCTGATTGTCGGGCGCAAGCGCTCTGACTTCGTATTGCATGGTGTATCGCCAGGGTTTACAGACGATGCCGGTGGCCCATTTCGGGTGCACCGGCATCGCTCGTGATGATCAGTAGTCCGTCTGTCTATTCGCTGCTGATCTGCGCGCTTTCTCCGTTCGTGCCCGACTGGCTGTCGGGCCCGTTCGAAATGATCGCGTAGTCGCTTTTGGTACCGGGAATCCGGTAGATGTACGGATGCCCCCACGGGTCGAGCGGCACTTCTTTCTTCAGATACGGCCCCGCCCATTTGTCCGCGTTGGCGGGCTTCACGACGAGTGCCGCGAGTCCCTCCTGGGTGGTCGGATAACGGCCGACGTCGAGCCGGAAGTTGTCGACCGCCTTCGTGAACACGTCGATCTGCGCGCGCGCCACCGTGACCTGCGACTTGCCCAGTTGCGCGAAGTAGCGCGGACCGACCAGCGCCGCAAGCATGCCGATGATCACGAGCACAACGAGCAATTCCAGCAGCGTGAAGCCGCGTTGCCGGCGTCCCCGCGCTTGCTTCTGCACTTGCTTCCGCACTTGCCCTTGCCTGTGCCGCTGTGCGAAGCACCGCGTCTGCCCTGCCTGCGGACCGTGCATCACCGCCATGCTACTCATGCCATGCCGCCACATCGATACTCTCCTCGATGCGCCCGCGGATGCGGGCGCCCTTTCGCTTTACTGATGCTTTACCGATTGCGTGCTCAGAAGCCGATTCCGAGCACCACATGCTCCGGCTGCGGTGCAACGATCGTCGAGCTCGCATCGTTCACGTCGTCATACGCGAAGCCGTAGTCGAGTCCGCTGATGCCGTGGTCGTGGAAGAACCGCGCGTACTCGTTCGACGGCGAAGCTGCATACCACGCGGCCGGGTTCGCCCACTTGCTGACGTCTTCCGCCACGTGGCGATTCAACGCGGCGCAGAGCTGCGCCTCGATCGCCAGTTCCGTCGAATTGCCCGTTGCGAGCGCACCGCTGCCCTGCAGCACGTCCTGCGTGGTCGGCTTGTTGACGACGTACGTGCCGCCGACGAACGCGCCGTTGTTCAGGTTCGTTTCGCTGAACACGAGCTGGTCGCCCTGCACCTTGCCGACGAACTGACGGCTATTGCCGAACATGTTCAGCACAAGGCTGTTCGACGAGTAGTACGTCCAGACCTCTTTCACGTACGCGTCAAAGTAATTGCCGTTCGGCTGGCCGGCCGCGAAGCTGCCCTTGGCCGGCGCCATGATGCGGAACTGCGACGCCGGCTGCGGCTGGAACGCGGACGACACTTCGCTTGCGTACGCGGCGAACAGATCCGCGCGGCGCTGCGTGATACCGGTCTGCTGGTGGAACGTGTGATTCGAGCCGTACACGTCTTCGGTCAGCGGGAAGCCGAACTCGTCGACCTGCGTCGTGTTGAGCCACAGGCCCGAATCGTTGTACGTGAACTCATACCAGTCGAAGATCACGTTCAGGTTCGGGTCGGTCGGGTTCTGCGGATTCGGGCCGGCGAAACCGATCTGGTTGTTCGCATCGGTCAGGATCTTCAGGTACACGGGGGTGCCCAGCGACACGTAAATGCGGCCCGAGAACAGCTTGGGCAACTGCAGCGTCTTGCTCTGCGCAAGCGTGAACGCATAATTCGCGTAGTTCTGTCCGTCCGGTCCCGTCAGGTGATTCGGCGCATCGTTGTCCGACACGGCCGACGCGACAATCGTGCCGTCCGGCTTGAGCCACGCGAACTGGCCCGTCGCCGGGTCGCGCGCGATCACGAGCACATACACCTTGTCGTCCGGATACGCGCCGTTCGTGTTGTTCGCGAGATCGACGCTGACGAAGCCCGGCGTCACCGTGTAGTTCGGGAACGCACTGTTCACCGTCAACGTCGCGTCGTTCGACGTCACCGGACCGTTCGGGCCCGTCACGACGACGCTGTACACCGCGCCGCTGTCGCCGGCCGCCGTGACCGGCGTGTCGTACGTGCGGCTCGTCGCGTTTGCGATCGGCGTGGCGTTACGACGCCACTGATACGTGAACGGACCGTTGCCCGACGGCAGGACCGCGAAGTGGCCGTTCTGGCCGACCGGCACGGTCTGGCTCGCCGGCTGCTCGATAAAGGCAGCGACCGGCGCGCTCGTCGTGGCACCGCTGTTGTACAGCTGGAACTCGAAGATCGAGTCGCCGTACTGCGTCGAGCGCTGCGTCATGTTGATGCGCACGTAGCGTGCGGTCGCAGCCGCGAACTTCAGATCTTCGACACCGCCTTTGCCTTCGTTCTGCGTGAACACGGGCGTCCAGTTCTGGTTGTCGCTGGACGTCTGGATCTGGTACGCGGTCGCATGCGCATCCTGCCAGTTGATCACTGCACGATCGAACGTCTGTGCCGTGCCGAGATCGACTTCGAGCCACTGCGGATCGGAGAACCCCGACGAGAAGCGCGTCGTCAGGTCGCCGTCCACCGCTGCCGACGCCGGCAGCCCGTCGTTTTCGAGGCTGCTCGCCGTCGCCGTCCTGTGCAACGCGAGGTTTACGCTCGCGGCTTGCGGCACGAAGTTCACGCTGATCGTGTGCGAGCCGGTCACATTGGTGAACGTATAGGTCGACTGCACGCCGACTTCCTGGCCGTCGACGAACATCGCACCGACACCGTAGCCTTGCGCCGGCACTGCCGTGAACGTCTGCGTGGCGCCTGCGTCGATATTGACCGTGCCTGACGGGCTCAGCGTACCGTTCGCGTCGCCGCTTGCCGTAATCGCCACCTTCGGCGTGGTCGCGTTGTTATAGACCTCGAATTCGAACAGCGAGTAACCAAACTGCGACGCACGTTTCACACCTTGCATGCGCACGTAGCGCGCGGTCGTCGCCGGCACCGTCAGGTCTTCGGTGCCGCCCTTGCCGGCGTTCTGCGTGAACACCGGGGTCCAGTTGTTGCCGTCGTTCGACGCCTGCAGCTGATAAGCCGAGCCGTAGGCGTTTTCCCAACGCAGCACGATGCGGTTGAACAGCTGCGCCTGACCCAGATCGACTTCGAGCCATGCGTTGTCGTTGAAGTCCGACGACCAGCGCGAGTTCGGATCGCCGTCGACCGCGGCGGACGCCGGGTAGCCGTCGCCCTGCGTGCCGCTCGCCGTCGCGAGCTTGCCGAGCGCGAGATTGCCGTTCGACGCTTGCACCGGATTCGTATTGTTGCTACCGGTATTGCTGCCCGTGCTGCCACCGGTGTTGGTGCCCGTGTTGCTGCCGGTGTTAGTGCCGGTGCCCGCATCGGTTGCGCCGCCGGTGCTGCTGCCGGTGCTGCCACCGGCGTCGCCGGTCGTCGGCATGTTGAACACTTCGAACTCGAACAGCGAGTTGCCGTAGTCACTGCTGCGTTGCGTGCTGTTCATCCGCACGTAACGGGCCGTGACGGTCGCAAACGAAATGTCCTCGACGCCGCCCTTGCCGTCGTCCTGCGTGAACACCGGCGTCCAGTTGTTGCCGTCGTTCGACGTCTGGATCTGGTACTTGACGGAGTGCGCGTTCTCCCAGAACAGCATCACGCGGTTGAACGTGCGCTGCGTGCCGAAGTCGAGCGTGATCCACGACGGGTCGACAAAGGCCGACGACCAGCGCGTGTTCAGATTGCCGTCCACTGCATTCGACGCCGGATATCCGTCGTTCTCGAGACCGCTCGCGGTCGCCTTCGCGCCAAGCGCAAGGTTCACCGCACCGGCACTCGGGCCGAACGTGACGTTCACCGTATGCGGCATCAACACGTCGTTGAACGTATAGCTGCTCACGAGACCGACGTTCTGACCGTCCACCTGCACAGCCGTCACCGCATTGCCGTCAGCCGGCGTGAACGTGTAAGTCACGGGACCGCCCTGCAACACCTGCGTCGTGCCGGCCGGCGCGATCGTACCGCTGCCGGTCGACGTCGCCGTGATGGCGAACTGCGGCGTATTGGCCGTGTTGTACACACCGAACTCGAACAGCGAGTAGCCGAACTGCGTGGCGCGCTTCGTGCCGTGCATCCGCACATAGCGAGCCGTGGTGGCCTTGAAGCGCACGTCTTCCGTGCCGCCCTTGCCGCCCGTTTCCGTATACACCGGCGTCCAGCTCGAATCGTCGTCGCTGCCGTCGTTCGACACCTGGATCTGATAGTCGACCGCGAACGAGTCCTGCCATTGCAGCACGACACGATCGAAGGTCTGGGCCGAACCGAGATCGATCTTGATCCACTGCGGATCGGCGAAGGCCGACGACCAGCGCGTACCGTCGTAAGTCGGATCGTAGCCATGTCGTTCTGTGAGCCAAGGAGTTGGTAGAATGTTTTGTCTTCCTAAGACCGCTTGGCCTCCGACTTAGGTTGGCCGACGGAGCCGGCGGGGTGCCGCCGTTGCCGCCGTTTCCGCCATTGCCGCCGTCGCCCCCGTTACCGCCATTGCCACCGTTGCCGGCTGCCGTGACAGTCAACGTCGCGTTGCCGCTCGACGTGCTGCCGCCGCCATTGCTGACGATCACCGAGATCGTCGCGCCGTTGTCGGTTGCCGCCACCGTCGGCGCCGTGACGAAGGTCGGAATCGTCGTGATCGCGACCGGCTTGCCGTTCTCGAACCACTGGTAGCTGAACGGCCCGACGCTCTTCGGATCGATGCCGACCGTGAATTGCGCCGACGTGCCTTCGGCGGCCGACTGGTTAGCCGGCTGCGCGATGATGACCGGCGCGACGATCGACGGACCCGCCACGCACAGCGAGGCGCCCGGCGTGTTGTTCTTGATGCCGAACGTCGCGTTGCCCTGCGAGTCGACGATAAACGCGTCGCCCGGCGTCGACTGCACGTCGGTCGTCGTCCACGTCGTCCACGGCAGCGGGAACGCACACTGTGCGTAGTTCGCGCGAGCGATCGTCAGTGCCTCGGCCTGCGTCGGCAGACGCATGCCGATCGAGTTGCAGTACTCCGCTGCGAGATCCTGCGTGAACTGCGCGCCTTGCTGGCGGAACGTCGTCGAGAACTGCTGCCACGTCTGGCCGCTCACGTTGTCGCGCACGGTCGGCACGAACGGGCCCGAACCGAGTTGCGACAGATCCGACGGCGGCACATAGGTGCCCGACTTCGCCGGAATCGGCGTGAAGCGCTCGGTGTTGCTCTGCGCATCGCATTGCGGCACGTCGTAGACGCCGAACTCGAACAGCGAATAGCCGAAATCCGTATGGCGATGCTCGCCGAGCATGCGCACGAAACGCGCCGACGTGCTGCGCAGCGGGATCGTTTCGGTGCCGCCCGTCCCCGCGGATTGCGTGTAGATCGAGGTCCACTGCTTGTTGTCGCCCGTATCGTTCGATACCTGGATTTCGTACTGGTCGGCGTATGCGTTTTCCCACGCGAGCACGATCTGGTCGAACGTGCGCACGGTGCCGAGGTCGAGCTGGATCCACTGCGGGTCCACGCCGGCCTGCGACGACCAGCGCGTCGCGAAGCTGCCGTCGTTGACGAACTTCGGTCCGAGACCGTCGTTCTCGACGCTGCTCGACGTCGCCGTCGCGCCGATCGCGAGGTTCGTCGCGCCGCCGCCGCTCACGCTCAGCGTGACCGGACCGGCGGTCACGCTGCCGGCGCCGTTGCTGACGGTGACCGTATAGTCGCCGTTATCGCTATCGGTCGCCGACGTGATCACGAGGCTCTTGCTGTTCGTGCCGACCACCTTGCCGTCGTGCTTCCACTGGTAGGTGAGCGGGTCCGAGCCGCTCGCGCTGACGCTGAACGTCACGTTCTGGCCGAGCGTCACGCTCTGGCTGCGCGGCGGGATCAGGATGCTCGGGAACGTGCCCTGACCGACCGTCAGCGACGCGCTGTTCGACGTCACCTGGCCCGCGCTGTTCTTCACGAGAACGCTGTAGGCCGTGTTGTTATCCGCAAGCGTCGTGACCGGCGTGATATAGGTAGGACGCGTCTCGCCCTGGATGGCTGCGCCGTTTTTCATCCACTGATAGCTGAGCACGGGCGAGCCATCCGCGATCACGTCGAATTCCGCGGTCAGACCGACCGTGACGGACTGCGGCACCGGCTGCGCAACGATCTTCGGCGTCGACGGCTGCACCACGGTAAGCGTGGCCGGATTCGACGTCTGGCTGTCGGTGCCGTTGCTGACCGCGACCGAATAGCTCGACTGGTCGTCGCTCGCCTGCAGCGTCGGCGTCGTATAGCTGAAGCCCGTGGCGCCCTGAATCGGCGTGTTGTTCTTCATCCACTGGAAGTGCAGCGGCGTCGCGCTCGCGGCGAGCACGTTGAAGGTCGCCGTGAGACCCACGGTCGACTTCTGGTCGAGCGGCTGGTTGATGATCTGCAGTCCCGATGCCTGCTGCGCACCGATGAGCAGGTCCTTGCCATCAAACGTTTGTGCGCTGCCCGTCGGCGCAACGTCGAAGCTCACCGTGCCGCTGCCGAGGTTCGGCGAACTCGCCGTGACGGTCACCGTGCCCGGCGTAAACGTGCTCCTGACGACGATCTGCGTCTGCCCGCCCTCGGCATAGAGGCTCGGCCAGCCCGGCGAGTGGAAATGCAGATCCTGGCCGTCCGATACGTAGTGATCGCTGCCGCCGCGGTACTCGCCTGCCGCCCCGCTCACATTGAACGTGATTTCCTGGTTCGCATCGGGTACCACGATGCCGTTCCTGTCGACCACGGCAACATGGATGATTTCAGCGTCCGTGCCGTTCGCCTTCATTTCGAACTGCGTGCCGTCCGGCTTCACGAGCTGCGGTTCGGCGCTCAGCACGATGTGGTCGGCTGCGCCGGCCGTCACGAGCTGATCCTGCGCGACCACTTCCTGCCGGTCGTTCAGACACTGCGCTACGAGCGTGCCCGCCTGAAACTGGACGTTATCCCAGTGCACCTGCCCCGGCAGCAGCGTCGTGCTCTGCGTCAGATTCGCGCTCGAATCCGACGACGTCGGATTCGGCACCTGCGGCGCGCCGACAGGCTGCCCGTTGAGCACAAGGCCGACCTGCGGACAGTTACTGAACGCGTTCACGGTCACGAGACCCGAGCGGTTCCACGTATGCGCGAGTTTAACGACCGGTTTGCGATCGAATGGCGTCCACGCCGCTTCGTAGATGTAGTACAGCAGACGCGGCAGGCGGTTCTGGTCCATCATCGATGCGCCGTTGCCGCGCACTTCGGAATTCAGCGTACCGTCGACCTGGTCGACGATTTCGCCGGGCGTGTCCGCAAGATACCAGTGTGCGATACCCATCGACTGGATCGCCACGCTCTGCACCCAGTTGTTCACGTACGGCGCGGCAAACGCAAGCTCGAAGTCGTACTTCGCGCGGCCGACGCCGTTGCCCCAGTATTCGGAGCCGATCGACGGCGTATCGGGGAAGTCGCGCTTCACGCCGATGTCGCAGCCGTCGCCGCTACAGCCGAGCAGCCCGCCGTTCGCCGGATTCGGCGTGCGGTCGGCCTGAACGCGCGTATTGACCGGATCCCAGGTCTGCGCGATGCGCTCGATATCCTGCGCGAGCGACGTGACCATCGCGCCGTTGTTCGCTTCCCACGCGAGCACCGACGGGTGGTTGCGGCCATTGATGATCATGTCGCGATGCAGCTCTTCCTTCAGCGCGACGTCGTTCGGCGTCTCGAGACACCCGGTCTTATCCTCCGTCTGGCACAGCGAACCGAAGCCGCCTTCGCCATCGCCGCTCGGCTGCAACATCATGATGCCGTACGCGTCCGAACCGTCGAGCCAGCCGGGAGCTTGCGACGAATGCCCCGGGCGGTACAGCGCGCCGCCCGCCTGTGCGAGCAGGCTCAGATCGCGCCATTGCAGCGCTTCCGGCACGGCCGATCCGAGCGCCGGAAAGTCGTAACGCCCCGACGCGCCCCATAGGTAGCGCGCGTGCCCGTTGAAGATCGGGAAATTCTTGTCCCACGTGAGCGTGCGGATGCCGAGCGGCGTTTCCTTTGCGTCGACCACCGTGCCGTTCACGCTGATCGTGTGGATCACGTGATACAGGTACGGGCCGCCGTTCGGATCATTGTTCGGATACCAGAGCGTCGGGTTCTTGACCGTCAGGACCTGCGTGAACGTCGTCGGGTTCAGACCCGGCGGTGCGTTGGCAGCCACGTTATTGGTCTGCTCGTCGCGCGCGACGACCACACCGTTCGCATCGACGATCTGCGTCGTCAGCGTCACGGGCTGGTCGGTCGAGTACTCGTTAAGCACGTTCGTCTGCACCTGGATCGTCGCCGAGGACGGGCTCGCTGCCGTCGTCGCGACATACGTACCCCACGTCTGCAGCACCGAGTAGACGTTCTCGGGAATGTGCAGGCGGTCCGTGATGTGCATGATCACCGGACGGAACAGACCGGAATCGCTCTGGCCGAAGCGGAACGCAGTGCTGAAGCCCGGTGCCTGGAAGAACGTGTCGTTGCGCGCGACCTTCACGGCGATCACGTTATCGCCGCCGTTGAAATCGAGGTACGGAGTCGCATCGACGATAAACGGGATGAAACCGACCACGTGCGTCGCGTTCGGGTTGATCGCGCTGTTGCCGTGAATCAGGTTGCCGTTGATGTACACCTGCGCGCCGACGTGGGCGCCCTGGAACTCGATCAGCACCTTGCGGTTCTGGAACGAGGGATCGATCTTGAAGTGCTTGCGGTACCAGGTGATGTTGCCGGTCAGCTCGCCCTCGCCGCCGCCCGACTGTTCGTTGATGAACGTGTCGTTATCGGATGGCGACTGCGGGACGCCTTTGAAGGCCCAGCTGGAGTCGTCAAACGTTTGCGTCGAATAGAGAGCGTTGTCGCTGTCCTTGGTGTACCGCCACGGTGTCTCGCCGAGATTGATGTCGAGACGGTTGGATGCCGGTACGACGACGCCCGCGACAGCGTGTGTCGCGGCGAATACCAGCAATAGCCAAAGAAGTGCAAGCCGGCCCGTGAGCCCCGATAAATGCCCAATGCGTTCGCGCATCGTGATTCCCTTCTTCTGGTTTTACTACGCGTGGCTTTCTTTCGCCCCATTCGGCACAGCTGGTCGAAAGTGGACGTCGAAGTGATTGAGGCGCCATTGAGAGCGCTATTCCCCGGGGCGCTATGATCCGGTGTTCATTTCATCGTAAAGATTGCAATGCGAAGTGCCGACTTTTAATACGAAGTTATTTTTCGTATTGTTACCCTTCAGGTACGCGTTATGCAGTAACCGGAGGTGCGACGGAATTTTGAAATGCGTCGGGCGTTCTCGCGCCGATCCTTTACTGGTATAGGTTCCCGCGAGGCATCCGATGTCAGGCCGGTGAACATGCAGCAGGCGCATTCAGGCGATTCGCCCGGCCATTTCTTCTTCGTAGTCGGCAATATAATTACACACAGAAAGCTTCTTATTATACTTTTGTAATATTAGAGAAAGAAAAGTATTCATTCAGGCGAACCCGCGACGGTCACCGGTTTGTCATGTTTCTGCCTGCTTTTGTTATCCAACGGTTAAGCCGCGAAAACATCGCCTTTTGCCAGATTCTTTAAATTTCTTTCATATTATTTACAGCGTCAGGCAGATGAATCCAGGCATGGCTTTTTAAAAGACGATTCACGCGCCACAAGGCCTGCGTTTGCGAAAAGAGCCAACAGGTTTGTCCATTACCCGCTGCACGCGATGCGCGGCAAGATGAGCAAGGCGCACCCATGCCGCGCCGCGCGGACGAAATCCGTCGTCCCGCGATGACTCATATTTCGTTATCCATATTTAAAAATGAACACAACGATCACAGGATCGAACCCTTGGCCGACCTCGTCGAGCTTTGGCGACGCCCCGCCGGACACCGGTATAGCTCAAGACGAAAGCAGGCACGCAGCCCGGGCGAACAATGCGCTGCGGCAACCGCCGCGAGCGAGGCGCGACGAGGCAAGCATCCCCACGAGGACATCCGATGCGTTCGCGGACTACGTGCTGCGCGCCGGCTCCCAGGCGCCCATGACCGAGGAACAGATGTTTTCCGCGCGCATCGGCATCCTGCGTTCCATCTCGGCGAGCCGCCCGCGACTGGCGGATCGGCAAACGGCCGACATGATCGGCAACACCTTGCTCGACGCGATGAACCGGTCGCCAGCTTTCCGTTCGGTGGTCAGTTACAGCTTCGCCCGGAACGGCGGACGCTTCGACAACCTCACGTTCAGGAACGAATACATCCACAACGCTTCCTACCTGGGTGCCATGACACGAATCGGCAGCATGACGATTTCCTACCTGCAGTCGCATGGAACGAATCCGCTGCCCGTCACTGCGGAATCCGACGCGAATCGCGCATGGAGAAACATTGGACCCTATGTGAATCTCGGCGTGGCGCCGAACCCGGATACGCCCGCTTCGCAGGCCTGGCAAGCCGTATTGATACACGAGATCACCCATCATCTGACCGGCGCGGACGATCCCCCCGCAAGTTCACAGGGCAGTCACCTGGGGCCGACCGAGATCATTGCGCGACGTATAGCAGGCGAGATGGGTTGGGACCTGCCGACATTCCGCGGCTACGGCGATCCGGCTCGCGTCGCGTATCACCTGCGAGCCAACTGGACCGGGCTCCTCGAAGCGGCGCAGCGCAATGGCGCACATGAGCACTCGTTTTTCGAGCGGCTGGAAAACATCAGCGATGCGCACGACGCGAGTTCCGATTTCCATGAGCTGGACCCGCCCGGCGCAGCGGGCAATGCGACCCATAACGCCTCCGTGCTTGCGGATATGGAGCCGGACGATCTCGAGCGCGTGCGCTTCCACGACGGCGAAGTGTCGTTCTTCCCGTTCGCCGACAGCGCCCCCGCGGGCAAACCCGACGGATACCAGAGCGCGTATGCGGCCAGCAGCGCAAGCTGGGATACGCAGGGCCGGTTTTTTCGCTACGGCGAACCGGTGGGCGGCAACCCGCACGTCCGGCAATACGATTTTCCCGACGGCAGCAAGGCCGTCATCACCGCGCACCAGCCGACACTGGCCGCGAGTGATCTGACCGGATTCGAGACGGCCGTGGCGGTGGGCGGCGCAGCGCTGGGCGGCGCCGTCGTCGGCTTTGTCGGCAGCGGCGGCAACCCGGCCGGCGCATACCTCGGCGGCGTAGCCGGTGCTGCCGCGGGATCGGCAATCGCGGCGAAGTTTCCCTACGACCGCATCTGGCAGGGTTATACGCTCGAGTACTTCAACCAGGGCGAGACGGCTCCGTTCTACACGCAGTCCATGTATGCGTGGGACAGCGGCTGGAGCCGGGTCGGCTTGCTATCGAGACAGCGCGATTCAAACCTTTGGCCCGATTACGCCGATACCAACCCCGACAAGAACTGGAACTGGTGGACGTGGAGAGCGGGCAACGCGCCCAAACGCACGTGACCTCGTCGGCGAAACGCTGAAGCGTGCCGGTTTCCCTTGCACGTGCGCATGCTCGATATTCCGGATTCCAAATCAACCTCCGAACGATGCCGTGAAGCGCCGGCCACTACTGCCCATCCGCCTCATTGCGCCTGAAAAACACGCAAGAGCGCGTTTGACACTACCCGAAAGCGTGTATTAGCATTGTTCCACACAGTGAATTTGTGTTCTATCTGATAGAACATACGCAGAAAACGGGAGACAGGCATGCCTCGTAGCAGCGAGAGCGCGCGGACGCCGCAGGGCGTCACAGCGAGCGGCATCGATGTGCTCGATCGCGCGGCCTCGATCCTTTTTGCGTTCCGGCGCGAGGACGAACCGCTGACGCTGACCCAACTATCGGAACGCACAGGGCTCTACAAAAGCACGCTGTCGCGGCTCGCGCATGCGCTTTGTCACCACAATCTCCTGAACCGTCGTGACGACGGGCGCTACTGGATCGGCCCGTCGATCATGCATCTGGGCGCGATCTACGAAGCCGGCTTCGATCTGCGCGACGTTCTTCTGCCCGTCATGAAAGAGCTCAATGTCGAGACCGGCGAAGCAGTGTCGTTTCATGTGCGTGAGCGCGATCATCGCGTGTGCCTCTATCGCATCTCGTCGCGCCATTCGATTCGCGCCGAAGTGCATCCGGGCGACGTGCAGTCGCTCGATCGCGGCGCCGGCGGGCGCGTGCTGCTCGCATTTTCGGGCAAACCCGGCGCGCCGTACGACGAGGTCCGCAGGCGCCACGTATATCTGTCGCTCGGCGAGCGAGACCCGGAAACGGCCGGGATCTCCGCACCGGTGTTCCGCGTCGGGCAGGAACTGGTTGGCGCACTCGGCATTGTCGGCCCGATCACGCGCATGGGGATCGACGAAATGGAATGTTATCGGCCGCGGCTCCTGCAGTTTGCGGCACAAGCCACCGCGGCGCTCGGCGGCGATGCTGCGCCGTTGCTGGCCGCCGCGGCAACGCCGGCCACCGCTTCCAGGCGGTCCGCCGCATCACCACAAGCGGGCGCCGGCGCGCGAAAGTCGCGCGTGCGGTCCGCACCCTAGACAAAGCCTTCCTCGCAAGCCGGGAAGCCGGGGAGAATGAGCATGCTTAGCTGGTACAAGGATCTGACGCAGCCCGAAAAGCGCACCTATTGGGCGTGTTTCAGCGGCTGGGGCCTCGACGCGATGGACACGCAGATGTATGCGCTTGCGATTCCGACACTGATTGCGCTGTGGGGCATGACGCGCGGCGAGGCGGGGCTGCTCGGCACGACGGTGCTGATCATGGCATCGCTCGGCGGCTGGATCGCCGGCATTCTGGCCGACCGCTATGGCCGCGTCCGCGTGCTGCAAATCACCATTTTGTGGTTCTCGCTGTTCACGCTGCTGTCGGCGTTCACCGATTCATTCGCGCAACTGATGATTACGCGCGGCCTGCAAGGGCTCGGCTTCGGCGGCGAATGGGCCGTCGGCGCGGTACTGATCAGCGAAACGATCCGCCCGCAGGTGCGCGGGCGCGCGGTCGGCTCGCTGCAGGCGGGCTGGGCAATCGGCTATGGCCTCGCCGTGCTGCTTTCCACGCTGCTGTTCAGTTCGCTCGCGCCGTCGCTTGCGTGGCGCGTGCTGTTCGCAGTCGGCATCGTGCCGACGCTGCTGGTGCTGTGGATTCGCCGCCATATCGAAGAAGCCCCGGTGTTCGCGCAGACCCGCCGCGAACATGCGGCCGATCGCCCAAGCATCTGGGCCGTGTTCGAAGGGCCGACGCGGATAACCACGCTCAAGGCGATCCTGCTCACGTTCGGCATCTACGGCGGCAACTACGTGATGATCACGTGGCTGCCCGCGTATCTGAAGCTCGTGCTGCATCTGTCGATCACGAACGTCGGCGGCTATCTCGCGATCAACATTCTCGGCTCGTTCGCCGGCGCTTTCCTGAATGGCTGGATGGCCGACCGTTTCGGCCGCCGCCGCACGTTTATCGTGATCGCGTGTCTGCAGGCCGTTGCGGTCGCAACCTATACGCTCGCGCCGATCACGCTGCCCGTCACGCTCGTGCTCGGCTTCGTGCTCGGCACGCTGCAGTCGGGCACGGCCGCCGGCACCGGCGCCTATATCGCCGAACTGTTTCCGACGCGCATCCGCGGCTCGGCGCAAGGGCTCTGCGGTAATGCGGGCCGCGCGATCGGCGCGATCATGCCGACCATGGTCGGCGTGCTGAGCGCAAAGCTCGAGCTCGGCGCGGCGATGGGGCTGTGTGCGTGCGTGTCGTACCTGCTCGTCGTGACCGCCGCATTGCTGCTGCCGGAAACGCGCGGACGCGATCTCTCACAGGTCAGCGACGAAGCGACGCCGGCCGCCGCCGACGCAGTCGATCACGCGAGCCGCACGGACAATGCCGTATCGCGCTAACTGCCCTGTTTCCGCTATCAATTCAAGGTTGGACGCATGATTATCGACGTACACGGGCATTACACGACCGCGCCTCAGGCGCTGGAAGCGTGGCGCAAGCGCCATATTGCCGCGCTCGGCAATCCGGCCGACATGCCGAAGCCGTCGGAACTGCGAATCGGCGACGACGAGCTGCGCGAATCCATCGAGACCAACCAGTTGCGCCTGATGCGCGAGCGCGGACTGGACCTCACGGTGTTCAGCCCGCGCGCGAGCTTTATGGCGCATCACATCGGCGACTTCTCCGTGTCGAGTACGTGGTCCGCGATCTGCAACGAACTGTGCTACCGCATCAGCGAGCTGTTTCCCGAGCATTTCGTCCCCGCGGCAATGCTGCCGCAAAGCCCCGGTGTCGATACGGCAACATGCATTCCCGAACTCGTCAGGTGCGTCGAGCAGTTCGGCAATGTCGCGATCAACCTGAACCCCGATCCTTCCGGCGGCCACTGGACGAGCCCACCGCTGTCCGACCGCTACTGGTACCCGATCTATGAAAAGATGGTGGAGTACGACATTCCCGCGATGATTCACGTCAGCACGAGTTGCAACGCGTGCTTCCATACGACGGGCGCGCACTACCTGAACGCCGACACGACCGCATTCATGCAATGCCTGACGTCGGACCTGTTCGGCGATTTCCCGACGCTGCGCTTCGTGATTCCGCACGGCGGCGGAGCGGTGCCCTATCACTGGGGTCGCTTTCGCGGGCTCGCGCAGGAGATGAAGAAGCCCCTTTTGCAGGAACACCTGCTGAACAATATTTTCTTCGACACCTGCGTCTACCATCAGCCCGGCATCGATCTGCTTACTCGCGTGATTCCCGTCGACAACATTCTGTTCGCGAGCGAAATGATCGGAGCCGTGCGTGGCATCGATCCTGAGACCGGCCATTACTTCGACGATACGAAACGCTATGTCGAAGCCGCCAGGGTGGACACCGAACAGCGCTACAAGATTTATGAGGGCAACGCGCGGCGCGTCTATCCGCGCCTGAACGCCAACCTTCTTGCACAGGGACGCTAAACAGGACACAGACATGTACGAACTCGGAGTTGTTTATCGCAACATTGCGCGCGCGGACAGCCGCGTTGCGGACGGTCTCGGCGCACTCGGCAGCGCCACCGTGCACGAAGCGATGGGCCGCACGGGCCTGATGAAGCCGTATGTGCGTCCGATCTACCCGGGCGCGCACGCATGGGGAACAGCGGTCACGGTGCTGCTGCATCCCGGCGATAACTGGATGCTGCATGTCGCCGCCGAACAGATCGAGCCCGGCGATTTCGTCGTGGCAGCAGTCACGGCCGATTGCACCGACGGCTATTTCGGCGACCTGCTCGCAACGAGTTTCAAGGCGCGCGGCGCGCGCGCGCTCGTCATCGATGCCGGCGTGCGCGATGTGACCGTACTGACCGAGATGGGCTTTCCGGTATGGAGCAAGGCGATTTCCGCGAAAGGCACGATCAAGGCGACGCTCGGTTCGGTCAACGTACCTGTGGTATGCGCGGGTGCGTTGGTGAATCCCGGCGACGTCGTCGTTGCCGATCAGGACGGCGTCGTCGTCGTGCCATCGGCGAACGCGCTCGCGACGCTCGAAAGAGCGGGTGCGAGAGAAGCAAACGAAGCAGAAAAGCGCGCGAAACTCGCATCGGGCGTGCTCGGTCTCGACATGTACCAGATGCGCGAGCCGCTCAGGACGCTCGGCCTGCGCTATATCGACTGAACCGCTTGTGCCGGATTAGACCGCAAGACCCGGAGTGCGCGTGCCTCGCGGCATCGGTAAACTAGCCTTTCGACATTGAAAGGCTGTGCAACGATACGAGGGGGTCGAGATGGAAATCGCCATGCAGGGAGCGCGGCACGCCGCTGACGCGGGGGCAAGCGTTTTGCCGGACCGGCCTGTCGACGAACGCGTCGCGTCGCTTGACTGGCCGTGCATCGAAGACGGGCTCGACAGCTTCGGCTGCGCGACTGCCGCCGGCCTCCTCGACCCGCAAGAGTGCGATCGGCTCGCGGGGCTTTACACGCAAGACGCAATCTTCCGCTCGCGCGTCGTCATGGAGCGGCACGGCTTTGGGCGCGGCGAATACAAATACTTCGCCTACCCGCTGCCCGATATCATCGGCGCCCTGCGCGGCGCGCTCTACCCTCACCTCGTCGCCGTGGCGAATCGCTGGAACGAGGCGCTGCGCATCGGCGTGCGCTATCCGTCATCGCATCGCGACTTCATCGAGCGCTGTCATCGTGCCGGGCAGACGCGGCCGACGCCGCTGCTGCTTCAATACAAGTCCGGCGACTACAACTGTCTGCACCAGGACCTTTACGGCGAGCATGTATTTCCGATTCAGGTGGCAATTCTGCTCTCGGAACCCGGCAAGGACTTCACCGGCGGCGAATTCGTCATGACCGAGCAGCGACCGCGAATGCAGTCGCGCGCGGAAGTGGTACCGCTGAACAAGGGCGATGCCGTCATCTTTACCGTCAACAGCCGGCCCGTGCAGGGCACGCGTGGCGTCTATCGCGTGAATTTGCGGCATGGGGTCAGCCGCCTTCGTTCGGGGCATCGGCACACCGTCGGCGTGATCTTTCACGACGCACAGTGATTGGGGGCGGCCGTTTCGTCTCACCAAAGGTGGGCGGACATTCTTCTACCGGAACAAAGGTGGCCGACAATACAATCGATCGTAGCGATTGGCCATCTCGCTTTGCAATTCCATTCGCCCGGGAATAGGACGGGGTGTTCGTCCGTTCGGCATTAATACACGGCAACGTGTTTTAACTGGAGCACCTCCTATGTCAAACGCTCCGCCCGGTCCTCGGAACAGAATGGCTCACGTCACGGAAACACCCGCATTCGATCGCCGCGTATGGCTGTTGGCGCTTGCCTTTTTCGCCATCGGCACGGATTTCAACGTCGTTTCAGGCATTTTGCCGTCGCTCGCACAAAGCCTCGGTGTCAGCGTGCCCGCTGCCGGCCAGGTCGTCAGCTCCTACGCGCTGTTCTATGCGGTATGCGCACCGGTGCTCGCGGGACTAACGGCGCATGTCCCGCGCAAACCGCTAATCGTTATATCGCTGACGGCGTTCGCGGCCGCCAACGCGGCGTCCGCGCTGTCTCCAACCTACGCATTCCTGATCGGCACGCGCATCGTCGCGGCCTTCGCCGCCAGCATGTTCTCGCCGGCCGCTTACGGACTCGCCGCGACGCTCGCGCGGGCGGATCGAAGGGGCGCCGCGCTGTCCGCGGCCTTGTCGGGCATCACGATCTCGCTCGTCGTGGGTGTGCCGATCGGCGCCTACATCGGCAACCGCTTCGGCTGGCCCGGCAGCTTCTGGTTTGTCACCGCGCTCGCGCTAATCGGCGCCGCGAGCCTCGCGATGCGTTTGCCGCGAATCGATGCGCCAGCCGCGGCGCAAGCGCCCGGCCTCGCTGCCCGCTTCGCGCCCTTGGCCCATCGCGAGGTACTGCTCGGCATGACGCCCTCGCTCGTCTGGTACGTGGCGATGTTTTCGCTATATACGTATCTGGGCGCCGCAATGACCGAGCGCGGCATGACAAAGGAAGAACTTAGCGCCATCTATGGTGCGTTCGGCGTGGGCTGCATCGCGGGCAACCATATCGGCGGCAAGTTAAGCGACCGGATCGGATCGCAACGCGTCGTCGCCGTCGCGCTCGTCATCCAGATTGCGAACCTCGTGTGGCTCGGTCTTGCCGGGTCGTCGATGATCGCCAATGCGTGCTCGATTGCGATTTTCGGCTTGAACATGTGGTTCCTGTTCCCCGCACAGCAAAGCCGGCTCCTTTCGATTGCGCCACAGCATGGCCCGCTTGTGCTTGCCTTGAACAACTCGACGATGTACCTCGGCGGCGCCATCGGATCGGCCGCTAGCGCGCTGCTGATTCGACACGGCATTGCGACGTCGAATCTGCCTTGGGTGTCGTGCGTGTTCTTCGTTGCGGCTCTCGTGCTGTTCGTGCTGTGTTCGTGGGCACTGAAGCGCAATGCCCCGTCCGGAAAGGAAGGCATGGCATGAGCGGCAGCGAGTCGTCGAGCCAGGCGGCGCGCAAGTCGCGCTAAATCCCCGCACCCGCTCCACCTGCGAACTGGTGCGCCGGCCGTTAGACGCCGGCGCCGTGCATCACCTTCCCGCCCCCGCCATACCGCCCCTCTGTCGGTACTGTTTTATCAAACTCTTCCTCTAGACCTCGCACTTCCGCGAGGCGATTTTTCGTAACTTGTCATATTTAGATTTAATAGTTACGCTTCATGGGTGATCTGTCCCGGAGAACCCGTTATGCCCACCCAATTCCTGACGCTATCCGACGATATGGTGCTTGATTTTCTCAACACGTCTTCCTCCGACGATACGCACTCGCACGAACATCTCGCCAGCGACCAGCACGTCATCGATTGGATGCGGGCGCATCGGCTTATCGGCACGAGGAAGCTGCCGCCATTTGCGGAAGGCGCATTGGTCAACACCGCACATGCGCTTAGAGAAGCGATCAGAAAGGCACTGTCCGAGCGCAAAGCAGGGGAGAAAGTCCACGTCGGATCGCTGAACGCATTCCTGACGCAAGGCCACTATCGGCTCACTCTGGTCCGACAATCGAACGGCCAGATGCGGCTCATGCACGAATACGAGCACTCGACACCTGAGCAGTTTCTTGCGCAAATCGCCGGCGCGGCAGCCGAACTGCTGGCCGCCGGAGACTTCGCGCTGATCAGGAAATGCGAGTCCGACACATGCTCGCTATGGTTCTACGATCGAACCAAGGCTCACCGGCGCCGCTGGTGCAGCATGGCGAGGTGCGGCAATCGCCGCAAGGTCGCCGCGTATCGCGCGCGCCGCAAAGGCCGCGCCGGCGCCGGAATTGCGTGACGCCTCCGCATCCTCTGCTGAGTCGAGCTCGCTCATTCATTGTTCGACGAGGCCGCCACAGAGTAGTCGCGTGCGAAAACGAGCTGCTTTCTGGCGGTTCCCGCAAATCGTCATGTTGCACCAGCGCCGCCTATGCGATTTCGTTCTGTCGTAAAACCACAGCGGACAGTCCGGCGATTCGCACTGGCGAATCAGCAGGAAATCGCCGCGAGCGAGCAGTTCCGCTGCGGCGATCGCGACAGGCACGAGCACCTGCATCGCCGTTTGCGCCGGGAACCGGTATAACGCATTCAAGTTTCCCTCGCCGTCCTCCGCGAGCTCCATTTGATAGCTGCCGGCGCTCAACACCCGGTTGAGCAGCTCGGCGTCCACGCACTGGCCCAGCTTTTTCTGCAACACCAGCTGACGCACATCCTCCCTCAACTGCCGAGCCTCTAACGCGAGATCGCAATAGAGGCCGTCTCCACGCATCTCAATCATATCGAGCAGCCCGGCCCGTTCCAGCCAGGCAAGCACATCGCTATCGGATTGAAAAAGATCCAGCAGCTGCCCATTCCGCGGTACGACGGTATTCAGGAATTCGAGCACCGCGTCCTGAGCGCGTACTGATGCCAATGGCGAAGCCATTGAATCCTCCACAAAAATGAACCGTGACTGTAACTTCTAACACCACACTTGACAAGTTACTCTTGTAATGAATCACAACCCATGCGCATGATTTCTTTAGCATAGGTCGACGGCTCATCTCAACAGGAAGATTCAGATCCGCTTTTCAGGTATGAGTGCGCACTCATACCTGCTACTCATACCTCGTCGCCCATCAAACGACAAAAATTTTGACTGACCGGGAGGGCTCGCAGATAGAGGAACGACGTTGATTAATGGACCAGCCAGATACCGTTCAATCGAATGCAATAACGGGAGATAGTGGAGCGAAGCCTTCGAAGGGCAAGCATAGGGCGCGAGCATCGCGCCTGCGGGAGAGCATGTCTCACATGCCGTGTCGTCATCGCTGCGTAGCGGTGACGCGGACCGACAGACGATCTCGAATTTTTTCGATGGCGATACGGAAATGACCGGTGTTCACAACTGTCCGATTGCGGCGGCCTGGAATGGTATTGCCTTCGTTAGTTTTCCCATTCATCTCATACCCTCAGCCCTCTCAATGCTGGCGTCGAAAGCCGAATGCGAACGACGATGCATTCAAGTCGGATCGTAGCCATGTCGTTCTGTGAGCCAAGGAGTTGGTAGAATGTTTTGTCTTCCTAAGACCGCTTGGCCTCCGACTTATCCATCCGCAACGCCGCGCCGATCAGCCATTCGCCTGCGGGGGACAACATGAACGCCATCAGTTCCGCGATATCGTCGGGCTTGCCATAGCGTGTGATGCCGGCGAGCCCCGGAAATTTCTCGAGCGCCTCTTCCACCGTCATACCGTGAGAAGCCGCATACTTCTCCATATACGAGCGGCGCCGATCGGTCATCACGGGGCCCGGAAGCACGCTATTCACGCGTACGCCGTCGCCAATACCGCGGTCCGCAAATGCCTTCGCCATCGCAACGATCGCCGCGTTGACGGTCGCAACGGCGGCAAAACCCGATTTGGGCGCTTCGGCCGAATTGCCGGACGTAAAAATAACCGCACCGCGCGTTGCCTTCAGCGCATCCCACGCGTGAATTGCAAGCCTTCTTGCGCCGTGTAGCTTCAGTGCAAATCCGTCGTCCCATTGTTCGTCGGTCATTTCGAGCACGTCGATTTGCGGCACAGCACCAGCGATGTTGACCACCGCGTCGATTCGGCCGAATCGGTCCAGCGTCTTCGCAACCACCGCCCCGGCAGCGATCGGTTCGCGCAAATCGATACAGATATCGAGCGATTCCGCACCGGCCGCGACGACGTTTCTCGCCGTCGCCTTCAGTAGTTCCGCGTCTCGTGCCGCGATCACGACGCCGCCAAAGTCCTGCGCGAGACGAATCGCCGTCGCACGCCCGATACCGCGACTCGCGCCGGTCACGATCGCAATTTTCTTTTCCATTTCTAATACCTCAGCATGGTGGATGGCCAGGTTCGAGTCATCCGAACTTCACATTGATTCGCATCACGCATCGTTGCCGAGCTGGATCGTTATGACACGACAACGACGGGATACCGAGTGCTGCCTCGTTGAATTCAGTATCGGCCAATCGCGCAGGACAAGCCATACAACGGGCGAGATAGCTGCCATGACGTGGTTAAGCCTCGCTCATTACCTTCGATGCGCTTTCACGCGCGATTTCGAGCATCAGCGCGGTCATCGCCGACAACGGACGCCCGCGGCGCGTCACCGCCACGACCCAGCGGCGCATCATCGGTTCCTCGATCTTCACGCTCACGAGCTGATACTCCTGCAACAGTTTTTCCGGAATCAGATCCGGCAGAATGCATTGGCCATTTGTCATCGACACGAGCTTCAGCATCGCATCGACTGTTTCGACTTCCGCGGTGACCGTCGCGTCGAATTCCTTCGTGTGCAGCATCTTGCGCAATGCGTAGCCTGCCGGGAACGCAACAAGCGGCACCGACTCGCTGCGCAAGTCGACGCTCGCCCTCGTGGCAAATTGTGAATGCTCATGCACGACCAGACACATCGTGTCTTCGAATAGAGGCGTAATCTCGAGCTGGTCCGATGCGACTGCGGAGTCGTACGCGAAACCTATCTCGGCCCGTCCGCTTTCGACCAGCTCCACGACACCGGGCGAACTGCGCCCGAGCAACGCGAGGCTCGCGCTCGGCCTTTGCGCCATGAATCTCGCAGCCACTTCCGCCATGAAGTAATAGCTCAGCGTGTGGATCGTCGCGATGTGAATGCTGCCGTCCGTCACGCCGTGTTCGTTGCGCAATTGCAGGATGGTGTTGTCCACCAGTTGATACGCGGCGCTGACCACTTCCAGCAGCCTGCGCCCCGCTTCGGTCAATTCCACCCCACGCCCGTGGCGAATGAAAAGCGGTTGCCCGATGAATTCTTCGAGGCTCGCGAGATGACGGCTCAACCCCGATTGCGTGAGCGACATCGCCTCCGCTGCGGCGGAAAGCGATTTATGGGCAGCTATTTCGATGAAGAGCCTGGCCTGATAGTCAACGTTGGATTTCATGATTGCAGGATGCGTTGCTTTGTCGGTCGGCCCGTTGCCGAATGTTATAAAAATAGTTGCACGAACATATGTAACTTGTCAAACTCATTATTACCAGTTACGGCAGTAAGGCACACGCGTCAAAGTACTCGCGTGTGCCTTGCGTCCGTGGGGTTGCGTGCCCGCAGCGCGCGAGCGAGGCAACCCGCGGCGTCGTGATCAGGCCTTCAGGTTCTCCGCAAGAAAATCTCGCATCGCCGCCGCGATTTCGTCGACGTGGGTTTCCAGTGCAAAGTGCCCGGTGTCGAGCATTCTCACCACCGCTTTCGGATTGTCGCGACGGTACGCTTCGGCGCCGGGCGGGATAAAGAACGGATCGTTCTTTCCCCAGATGGCGAGCGTCGGCGGCTGCTTTTCCCGGAAAAACTGCTGGAATACCGGATAGAGCTTCAGGTTTGATTGATAGTCGAGGAACAGGTCGAGCTGGATGTCTTTCTGGCCCGGGCGCTCGAGCAGCGCCGCGTCGAGCGTGTACGATTCCGGCGGCACCGAATCGGGGTTCGATACGCCGTGCAAATATTGAAAGCGCGTGCCCTCGAAGTTGAGGATTGCATCATGAACGGTCTTGCGATGAGCCGGTGTCGGCTCCGCCCAGTACTTGCGAATAGGATCCCACGCGTCACCGAGCCCTTCCTCATACGCGTTGCCATTCTGCGAGATCAATGCGCTCACACGCTCCGGAAACTTCACGGCGAGCCGGAGGCCGACCGGTGCACCATAGTCGAATACGTAGACTGCATAGCGCCTCAAGCCGAGCTTGTCGACAAATGCGGCCATCGTCTGCGCGAGCGCATCGAATGAATATTTGTAGCCACGCGCGTCTGGGACATCGGTGAAACCGAAGCCGGGCAAGTCCGGCGCGATCACCCGGTAAGTATCCGCGAGGCGCGGAATCAGTTGACGATACATGTGCGACGAGGAAGGAAAACCGTGCAACAGCAAAACGACCGGTGCCGTTGCCGAGCCGGCTTCCCGATAAAAGACGCTGACGCCGTCGGCCTCGATACGCTTGAGGGAAACGGCTGGGACGCTATGAGCTTGCGACATTGAACCTCCATGAACCATTGATCTACGGGCTGGCCGCATGCTGCCGGAGCTTCGCGGCAACCAGTCAATCCAACTTTTGATTGAATGTTTTATTGGTTACGTTGACTGATTACCTTCCAGGTGGCCTGACAATCGGTTCCGACTCGTCTAAATATCGTCGGTATCCTATCTAATAAAATGTATTGCAAATCAAACAAGGCGCTTGTTCAAATCGCCCGCTGCGGTGCCTTATGGGATTCGGCACGCGCCGCCTACCGGATCAGCGTTGCGAGTTCGACGAGCGACCGATGCTCGCTATGCAATCCCGCGAACTCGTATTCCGGCGGCAACTGTGACCGGTTGATACGTGCGGCCTTGAAACCGAAAGACGATGCGCCCGCGAGATCCCATGTGTTGCTCGATACGAACACCACCTGATTCGGCTTCACGTTCAACGTATCGCAAGCGTACTGGTAAACACGCGGGTCCGGCTTGTAGACCTTCAAATCATCAACCGAAAATGCCGCGTCGATAAATTCCAGCAATCCACCCGCCTCGAGCGCCGCCTTGATCATCTGGTTTGTGCCATTCGACAGCACCGAAATTTTGACTTGCGAATCTTTCAACCGAGCGAGCGCTTCCCGGGCCTCCGGATGCACATCGAGCACGAAATACGCGCTCAACAGCCGCGCTTTCAGATCCTCGTCGTGATCGAGCCTGAACGTGCGCAAGGTATAGACGAGCGCTTCCTCGGTCACGGTCCAGAAATCTTCATAGCGATTCATCATCGTGCGCGTCCAGCAATACTCGAGCTGGCGCGATCGCCACATTGCAGCGAAGGCATCGGCCTTCTCCCCCATTGACGCCGCGTTGCGTTTCACCGCTGCGTTGACGTCCAGCAGCGTTCCGTATGCGTCGAATACAAAAGCCCGAATACCGTCCGACATAACCCGCTCCAGTCCATAGCTCAAGGTGCAATCCATATTAACCGGTTGATGTGGTTTATCCAAGCGCTGACTTGTCTCCATCTGACGAAAACACTTTTCTATTTCCGACCTGAATAGAAGCGGACACGTCCGAATGCGGAACCGCGTCGCAGAACGCTAAGGACTACCGTTGTCCCGCTAGCGGCGACGGGATCTCCGGGCATGCCTCGTCATGGTGCTGCTCGAAATCCGGGGCATCACATAACAGCTATGCATGCGTTGTATGGACGACGCGAGAATCGGGCTACCTGATTCGACGGCAGATCGGTTCGACACGGCCACGGTGGCCATAGGGTACGGGCTTCCTGTTCTCGCGGAGCAGGACACGACGATACGGGCCGACGGGCGGCCGACTCGAGAATTCGTCCAGCCGTCCCGGACAAATCAACGCGTATGCGCCGCTCCCGCGTGCTTGCGCTTGAATGTGTGAACCTTCGCGCGGCTCCCGCAGCGCTGCATCGAACACCAGCGGCGCTGGCCGCTCGGCGACGTGTCGACGAACAGCATTCGGCAATCGGGCTGGTCGCAGGTCTTGACGCGCAATTTCAACGGCCCGGTTACGAGGTCGATCGCATCTCGCGCGATGATAGAGAGGGCCGTTGCCAACGGGTCGTCGGAAACCACCGATACGGTGCCGGTCGTACTGTCGAGTTGCGGCATTCCAAGCGGATACTTCGCCGCGCGATTGACGATGCTCACGGCACGCTCCGGCAACCTGCCGTGCATCGCTCCCGTGACCATCTGCCAGATCGCTTCGCGCAGCTCGACAAGGCGAGCTTCTTCGCTTCTGGATAGCGCCGGCGCTTCGGAGAACAGACCCGCTGCTTTAAGCCATCTGCCGCTCGCGCCTGCCGACGCCATGATGTCGAGCGGTTTGGAGGCACGCCGCCGGATCGTCGCTGCAAGGTCTAACGAGACCCGTCCGGAATTGAAACGGAACTCCGGTTCCATCGCTCTCGCAATCGCCATACAAATAACCCTGAAACTCGAGATGGTGCAACCAGTATATCCGGTTATACCGGTTTCGATCCGGTCCGAACCAAGGATGATCCTGGCGCGCCTTGACCCTGCGTTTTGTACTTAATAGTATGTACGCAACAAGCGGACGTACATCTCGATCAGGAGGCAAAAAGCGATCGGGCGGCGGGAAGACATCATTGAGGCGACGAAAGACCTGCTCTGGGAGAAAAAGTACCAAGCAACCAGCCCGCGCGATATTCAACTGAAAAGTCATTCAGGCCAAGGCAGCTTTTAGCCCGCGGCCTCGCGCTCGCCGTTGGTCCCCTCGCTGCATGGCCGTTTCCGGACATGAACGGCGCCCGCGCAGGTAGCTTGTCGCGCCAACCATCACCCGTTACGCCTCCGCACCCGCCGCTGCGGCGTCGACGCTTGACATCCCGCTTGCACTGGCATTCACTTACGCCATCAACCGAAAGCTGACTTGCTCGCGAGGTTGGGCGGCGAACCCACGAACGCCAGACTCCTGTATATTACGAATACCGGTTACCGGTACTGCAAGCGCCCTACGCCAGGTATTTTGACCGACCAATAACTTGTCAATTACCATTTTACCGGTTACAATCGGGCTTCCCGGTTACTGGAGAAGACTGATGCTTGCCCCTTCCCAAGCGTTTCTGCAGCTTGCTGACGACCCTGCGCTCGACTTTGTCAATACGGTCGCGAAGAATGAGGGCGAGCTGTTCGATTACCTCGAAGCCGACAGCGATGTGATCGCATGGCTACAGGCGATGCAGTATCTCGACGCGAAGGAGCAGCCATCGTTCAGAAAGGGAGCGCTGCTTGCCGCTGCGCGCCACCTGCGCGACGTCATCAAGAAGCTTGTCGTTCAGAAAAAAGACGGAAAGCGAGTCGATGTGGCAGCGCTCAACGCGTTTCTGGGCCATGCGCGCTATCACGTGAACCTTGTTCGCAAGGCACACGGGCATCTCGATGTCGTTCACGAATATGAGCGCTCGTCGCCGGAGCAACTGGTGGCGCCCGTCGCACAAGCGGCTGCGGAACTGCTCGCAACCGGAGACTTCGAGCTTGTCAGGAAATGCGAGGCCGACGATTGCGTGCTGTGGTTTTACGATAGAACCAAGGCCCATCGGCGCCGCTGGTGCAGCATGGCAATGTGCGGAAATCGCCACAAAGTTGCGAACTTCCGCGCCCGTCAGAAGTATGCCGAGAGCGAATGACCGCGACGCACCTTCATGCAGCGACGTCAGCAAGGCACCCTATCATCAGCTCCTGCAGAGCGCACGCGGACAGAAAAATAGAAGATCCGTGTCGCGTATCGGCTGGGACCAGTCGGCTGAACGCATACACCATCTGGCAATAGCGCGTGGTACGACGCCGTGCCGCTATCAAAGTCGCTGCGCGGTGGCTCGTTCCAAGCGCAAGCACCGCCGCACATAGAAGTTCATACTCGATCGGCCAGATCCGCACGACGCACGGCCGCATACCGGTCAAGACATTGCGAGTCGCGACGCTGCACGGCCGCTCGCCAGCGACATCGCCGCGAACCCGGCAATCGCTGAAACAATTGACCGAACCATGGGCCCGAATAATTGCGACGCTGCGAGGACATTCCAGCGCCTCGTCGCCGTTACCCGAAAGGCCAGGCGCGCGCCTGACGTCGGCTCTCCGACCCGCCTGTCATCACAACCGTGTGCCGCATTCATACGCATTCCCTCTCATGGCAACGTCCACGCCATCGGTTGTCGAACTTCGCGCGGTCCGTGACAACATATCTGTCATTGAGTAGACTTCTTGCCATTCGCAGGTTTTGCTGGACCAGGACAGAACAGGCCGCGAACTGTAACCAGTAAATCAGTTATATCCGGTTTTACAGAATCTATGAGCGACACAGCCAGCCTCGGCTCGGCGAGCAATGACAGCAGCGGAATCGTCTATGTGATCGATGACGATTCGCCGATCTGCCAGGCAGTCGAATCCCTGTTCCGTTCGGTCGGAATCCACGCGAAGACATTCGCCAGCGCCGCGGATTTTCTGACAAGCGAGATGCCCGACACGCCATCGTGTCTGCTCCTCGACGTGCGCTTAAGGGGGCCTAGCGGCTTCGTCGTCCAAAGTCAGATGCGCGAGCGGCACATTCATATTCCGATCATCTTCATGACCGCCCATGGCGACGTCGCAATGTCGGTCAAGGCGATGAAAGCCGGTGCCTTCGATTTCCTGACAAAGCCCATACGGGATCAGGAACTGCTCGATGTGGTCGCCGAAGCGCTGAAGGTCGACGAGAAACGCTTGCTCTATCAACGTTCGCTGGCGGTGCTGCGCTACCAGTACGATTCGCTTACGCCACGGCAACGCGAAGTGATGGCGCTCGTCGTAAGCGGTCTGATGAACAAACAGATTGCCTCCCGGATGTGCCTGAGCGAGATCACGGTGAAGATCTACCGGAGGGAGGCCATGAAGAAGATGGGTGCGGCGACCGTGGCGGATCTCGTTCGCAAAGCGGTTCAGCTCGGCATACAGGATCGCGTGCCTGACGAGCTCGTTCACTCCGCCCAGCTCGCGAAGGAGACGGCCGTCTGAGCACATTCCGTCGGTCTGCAATGACATTGCCGGAATAGAAACCATCGGTCGCGTGTCCAGTAAAGGTGTAACTGCGCAAAGCTGGTATGAAACAGCGCAGTTGCCTTCATAGAGACACTGCGATGACCACGCCGTCCCACCACTTGTCCTATCGCCACGGACCCGCCGTCGAATATGAGTGGCAGCAGGGTTTGCGCTCGCTCGGCATCCACTGCCGGATGGATCCGCTGCGTTCGATCGATGCCGGCTTTACCAGCTGGAGCGTCGGACAGATTGCGATCATGTCGGCTGATTTTCGACATCAGACCATTACCCCGGTCTCCCCCGACGAATCGGTACTAACGCACGATCATCTGTTTCTCAAGGTTGTAAAAAGCGGTTCGGCCACGATCGAGCAGCGCGGACAAACGCGTGTGATTCGCGAAGGCGACGTCGTTGTTCTCGATCCCAAGGAGCCTTACCGCGAAATCGTCACGGAACGCGCGTCCGGCCTGGGCCTGCGCTTTCCGCGTTCCGCGTTGCGCGAACGCGGCTTTCGATGCGCCTTGCGCGGTCTTTATGTGCCCGATGTTTCTTCGCCGGATGTGCAGGCAGTGCGCGCGCTAATCGAATGTCTTGGTCAGCGATCGGGCGCGTCCAGCACCGAGGTCAGGCGCCGTCTCGGCGATCAGTTGCTCGATCTGCTCGATATCGTCATCGACGATCCAACCGTGGCTCGCTCAGGGCGCGGGCCCGCCGCCATTCTCTTCAAGGCGAAGCAGTTTATTTTGCGCAACGCCGGCAATGCCGACCTCTCGCCATCGCGGATTGCCGCGCACGCGTGCGTCTCCGAAAAGCATTTGAGCCGCCTTTTCACGGCGCAAGGGATGTCGTTGATGCGCTACGTGCAGTCAGTGCGTCTCGAACGCGCCGCGCGGCTGCTTGCGGCAACGCCATGGAAACGCAATCTCGTCATACAGGTTGCATTCGAGTGCGGATTTACGACCGCTTCACATTTCAGCCGCGCGTTCAAGGAGCGATTCGGTGTCGCGCCAAGCGAAGCGCAGACGCTTGGTCAATTATCGCCAGACGACGCGTACGCGCTCGACGCGACAGAAAAGCGCTAGCGCGAGAAACAATGGGCACGCGGCCGCTAGAACATTCCAAGTTGAAGACGCGCGGCTTCGGTCATGCGTGCCTTTGTCCAGGGCGGGTCCCATACGAGGTCGATCCGGACGTCGCGCACGCCGGCCAGCGAAAAGACCTCCTCCTCGACTACCGATGGAAAGGTTTCGGCGACCGGACACGCGGGTGCCGTCAACGTCATCCGGATTTCCACGCGCCCTTCTTTCTCGTCGACTTTCAGGTCGTAAATCAGCCCCAGATCGTAGATGTTCACCGGAATCTCCGGATCGTACACCGTGCGCAAGCCCTCGATCACGCGGTCTTCGAGCGCACGCGTGCTTTCGTCGCTAAACGATTCGCCGCTCATTCTTCGTGCTCCTTGCGGCCTTGCAGCGCGGCCGATAGCGTGTGCCATGCGAGGGTCGCGCATTTCACGCGTGCCGGATATTCGCGCACGCCGGCTAGCACACGGGTTTTGCCGAGACCCTCGGTATCGCGTTGCGCCGGTTCGCGATCGCTCGTCACCATGGCCTGAAAGCGCTCGATCAGCCGTTGCGCCTCTTCCAGCGTTTTGCCCTTGACGAGATCGGTCATCATCGAGGCCGATGCGGTCGCAATCGCACAGCCCTCGCCGTCGAACCCGACCTCGATCACGATACCGTTCGCGACGCGCAGCGCAAGTTCGACACGATCGCCGCACAGCGCGTTATACCCTACCGCCGTGTGACTTGCGTGTGCGACCTCATGCCGGTTATGCGGGCGGCGATAGTGATCGAAGATCACTTCCTGATACAGCTCGCGTATGTCGCTCATGACCCGAACAGCTCCTTCACGCGCGCAAGTCCCTTCACGAGGGCATCGATTTCGCCGTGCGTGTTGTAAAGCGCCAGCGACGCACGCACCGTTGCCGGTACGTTGAAACGCGCCATCGCCGGCATCGCGCAATGGTGACCGGCGCGCACCGCAATGCCGGCGTCGCTCAGAATCGAGCCGACGTCATGCGCATGAATGCCGTCGACGACGAAGGACAGAATGCCGGATTTCTCCGCCGCAGTGCCGATGAGCCGCACGCCGTCGACGCGCTGCAATTCGCCCGTCGCATATTCGAGCAGCGCATGCTCGCATGCTGCGATCGTCGCGAAGCCGAGCGAGCCGATATAGTCGATCGCCGCAGCGAGCGCAATCGCGCCCCCGATATTCGGCGTGCCCGCCTCGAACTTCCATGGCAGCTCGTTATACGTGGTCGCCTCGAACGAGACGGTGCGGATCATGTCGCCGCCGCCCTGCCAGGGCGGCATCGCATCGAGCCACTTCGCCTTGCCGTACAGCACGCCGATGCCGGTCGGACCATACAGCTTATGGCCTGAAAACGCGTAGAAATCGCAGTCGAGCGACCGTACGTCGACGGGCATGTGTGCGATTGCCTGGGCGCCGTCGAGCAGCACGGGAATACCGTGCTCGTGCGCGGCGTCGATCAGCCGCTTAACCGGGTTGACCGTACCCAGCGCATTCGATACATGTGCAAGCGCGACGAGTTTCGTGCGCGGGCCAAGCAGGCGTTTGTACGCTTCCATATCGAGCGTGCCGGTATCGTCGACGGGCACGACTTTCAGTACCGCGCCCGTCTGTTCGCACACGAGTTGCCACGGCACGATATTCGAATGATGCTCGATCGCGGAAAGCACGATCTCGTCGCCCGTCTGCAAACGCGGCCGCGCGAAGCTGTGCGCCACGAGATTGATTGCTTCGGTCGTGCCGCGCACGAAGACGATTTCCGATGTGTGCGCCGCGTTGACGAACTTCGCGACCGTTGCACGCGAGCGCTCGTACGCTTGCGTTGCACGTTCGGCCAGCCAGTGCACGCCGCGGTGGACGTTCGAATTCGTGCTGCGGTAATAGTCTGCTTCCGTCGCAATCACGCGATACGGTTTCTGCGTGGTTGCGGCATTGTCGAGATAGATGAGCGGCTTCCCGTCCGGACGGGTGTCGAGAATCGGAAAATCGCGCCGCCAGACGCGCACGACGTCTTCGCGTTCCAGATCGATGCGTTTCATATGCGTTCCCTATGCCCCTTCAGGCGTCGTTTGCATCAGCCGGCGCCTCGTTCATCCGCGACAGCAATCTCGCTTCGAGACGCGCTTTCAATGCGTCGATCGCCACGCGGTCGATCACGTCGCGCGCAAAGGCAATCGTTAGCACCGCGCGTGCGGCCCGTTCGTCGATGCCGCGCGCACGCAGATAGAACAGTTGCGTTTCATCGAGCTGTCCGACGGTCGTGCCGTGCGTGCAGCGCACGTCGTCGGCAAAGATTTCGAGTTGAGGCTTGGTGTCGACTTCCGCATTACGCGACAGCAGCAGGTTGTGATTGGACTGATCGGCATCGGTTTTTTGCGCGTCCTGGCGCACGACGATGCGTCCGTTGAATACGCCGTGCGCGGCGCCGTCGAGCACCCCGCGATAGGTTTCGCGGCTCGCGCATAGCGGGTGCGCATGGTCGATCATCGTGTAGTGGTCGAGATGCTGCTTGCCGTTGCCGACGTAAAGCCCGTCGAGCGTTGTCCGGCTGCCCGGCGCCGCGAGCTTTACGGCGATGGTCGAACGTGCGAGCGCGGCGCCGAACGAAAACGCATACGACGAGAAGCGGCTCGCGTTGTGCTGCTCGGCAATCACCGTTCCGGTATGAACGCTGCCTCGCGCTTCGTCCTGCACGCGGTAGTGCTGCACGTCCGCATTGTCGTCCGCATGAATACGCGTCACCGCGTTCGTGTAATACCAGTCGCCCTGCGTACCGACGTACTGTTCTACGACCGCGCAGCGCGCATGCGCACCGGCAACGATCAGGTTCAAAGGCTCGACGGTCAGATCACGCTGGCCGCCGACGATAAAGAGCACGTGCAGCGGTCTGTTCAGCACCGTGCCCGGCGGCACCAGCATGACATAGCCATCGCGTGCGAATGCCGCGTTGAACGCAGTCAGGCCGTCGAACTCATCTTCGCGTTCCAACTGCTCACGGATCCGCTCGGGAATTTGCTCGAGCGCGCTTGCGAGGCTGCCGATAAACACGCCGGGCGGCAACGCGCCGAGGTCGGACAATTGTCGAGCCCACACGCCGTTGACAAACACTAACCGGCTCACGCCTTCGAGCGCTTGCGCTTTCACAAGCTGTTCAGCAGCCCTCGGATGAACCTCATCATCGACGGCCGTCGCAAAGTGCAGCAGCTTGCTGCTCAATATGTCGAGGTTCGTGTACTTCCACGCTTCCTCGGCGCGCGTCGGAAAACCCCGAACGCGAAACTGCTCGAACGCGCGCAAGCGCCACTCGTTCATCCACGGCAATGCTGCACCGGGCAAAGCCGGCGCAAGTGCCGTGAAGCTGTGCGTCAGATGGTCGAGGGACTCGTTCTTCATGCGGTCACCTGCGAGGATTGCGGCGCGCGAGCGTTTTCGTCGGAGCCCTCCACGAGCCAGCCATAGCCGCGCTGTTCGAGTTCGAGCGCCAGTTCGCGCGTGCCGGACCGTACGATTCTGCCCTGCGACAGCACATGCACGTAGTCCGGCACGATGTAGTCGAGCAGCCGCTGATAGTGCGTGACGAGCACGATTGCACGCTCCGGGCTGCGCATCGCATTCACGCCTTTTGCCACGAGTTGCAGTGCATCGATATCGAGGCCCGAATCGGTTTCATCGAGAATCGCAAGCTTCGGTTCGAGCACTGCCATCTGCAGAATTTCGTTGCGCTTCTTCTCGCCGCCGGAAAACCCTTCGTTTACGGCACGATGCAACAGATCGTCGTTCATCTGCATCATGTCCATCTTGCCGCGCAGCAGATCGAGGAAGTCGATCGCGTCGAGTTCAGGCTCGCCGCGATGCCGGCGTTGTGCGTTGAGCGCCGCACGCAGCAAGTAGACGTTGCTCACACCTGGGATCTCGACCGGATACTGGAACGCGAGAAAAATGCCTTCGCGCGCGCGCTCTTCGGGCGCCAGCTCGAGCAGGTTCGAGCCGAACCACAGAACCTCGCCGCCCGTAATCTCGAACTGGTCGCGGCCCGCCAGCACATTCGCGAGCGTGCTTTTGCCCGAGCCGTTCGGCCCCATGATCGCGTGTACTTCGCCCGGCCTTACGTCGAGATCGATACCGCGCAGGATGTCCTTGCTTTCGACACGTGCGCACAGATTTCTGATTCTCAGCATGATTCAGTGCTCCTCGCTGTTTGCTGCCATTCCGCCTTGCTCGTCGCGTCAGTGTCATTAGCCGACGCTTCCTTCCAGACTGACGCCTAGAAGCTTCTGCGCTTCGACCGCGAACTCCATCGGTAGCTGATCGAACACTTGCTTGCAGAATCCGTTGACGATCATCGACACCGCGTCTTCCGCCGACAGCCCGCGCTGCATGCAATAGAACAACTGGTCTTCGCCGACGCGCGACGTCGATGCTTCGTGCTCGACCTTCGCCGTCGGATTCTTCACTTCGATATACGGAAACGTATGCGCGCTGCAGCGGTCGCCCATCAGCAGCGAATCGCATTGTGTGAAGTTGCGCGCGCCTTCGGCCGAGCGCGCGATGCGCACAAGACCGCGATACGCGTTGCTGCCGCGGCCCGCGGAAATGCCTTTCGACACGATCGTGCTGCGCGTGTTCGCACCGATATGAATCATCTTCGTGCCCGTGTCAGCCTGTTGCAGATTGTTGGTTAGCGCCACCGAGTAGAACTCGCCGATCGAGCCGTCGCCGCGCAGAATCACGCTCGGGTATTTCCACGTGATCGCCGAGCCGGTTTCGACCTGCGTCCACGAGATCTTCGAGTCTTTCCCGCGGCAGTCGCCGCGCTTCGTCACGAAGTTGTAGATGCCGCCACGGCCGTTCTCGTCGCCCGGATACCAGTTCTGCACCGTCGAATAGCGGATCTGCGCGTCGTCGAGCGCAACGAGTTCGACCACGGCCGCATGCAGCTGATTTTCATCGCGCATCGGTGCCGTACAGCCTTCCAGGTAACTGACTTGCGCGCCCTTGTCTGCGATGATCAGCGTACGTTCGAACTGGCCGGTGTTCTGCGCGTTGATGCGGAAATAGGTGGACAGTTCCATCGGACAGCGCACACCGGGCGGCACGTAGACGAACGAGCCGTCGCTGAACACCGCCGAATTCAGTGCCGCAAAGAAGTTATCCTTGTGCGGCACGACGGAGCCGAGATATCGCTGCACGAGATCCGGATGGTCGCGCACTGCGTCTGAAAACGAGCAGAAGATAATGCCGAGCGCCGACAGCTTGTCGCGGAACGTCGTTGCGACCGACACGCTGTCGAACACGGCATCGACTGCGACACCGGCGAGCATTTCGCGTTCCTTGAGCGGCACGCCAAGCCGTTCGTAGGTGCGCAACAGTTCAGGGTCGACTTCGTCGAGACTCCTCGGCCCGCCGTTGCGCGCCTTAGGCGCCGAGTAATAGACGATCGACGCGTAGTCGATCGGGTCGCGCCGTACCGTCGCCCATTGCGGTTCGGTCATCGTCAACCAGTGGCGATAGGCGGCGAGGCGCCAGTCGAGCAGAAACGCCGGTTCGCTCTTGCGCGCCGATATGGCGCGAATCACGTCCTCGTCCAGTCCCGGCGGTAACGAATCGGCCTCTACGTCCGACACGAAACCATGCTTGTACTGCCGGTTTACGAAGGGGTCGAGTTCGGTCATCGTGTCTGCCATGCGTGCTCTCCGTTGATTCCCTTGCATTACTTCCCTTGCATTCCTTCCGCATCGAGCGGTGCATGTTCCGTACCGCATCAATCAAAGTCTATGCTTTATCAGGATCCCTTATGTCGATACGGTTTTATGGTCTTCGAGCGCTATAACCCCACTTGCTTTAGCGCTTTCGTCGATAAGGTTTTTCGCCTCGCGACTCGAACACGGCGAATCGCGCCAGCGAAACAGCGCTTGCAGCCCGTCCGCTCAGGCGAGCCTCTACGGATGTCATGCAATTCTTCGATCGCGTCGCGGCAACGCGGCGTCGCGGCTTTCGCGCGACCTGATCCGAATGAGCATGTGTTTGATCCATCCGGACTGCAAGCCGCTACATGTTCCTTCCTAGAGTGAATCTACGCCGTCGCGGATGGCCACGCGTTACAACCTTCCACAGGAGAACATGATGAAGTTCCGATTCGCCATCCCCCTCATTGCCGGGACTGCATTTGCAGTTTCCGCCTTGTCCGGCACCGCCGCGAATGTCGCGCAAGCGGGCGAACTGACGCGTGCCCAGGTGCGCGCCGAACTCGCGCAATGGCGTGCGACCGGCTACGACCAGTCGCTCGGCGAAGATGCGCATTATCCAGACGCATTGCAACTGGCACAGACACGCGTGAATACAAAGCAACCTGTCGCGCAGGCGCCGTCTCGCGAAATTTCGGGCTATGGTCCCGAAGCCGCGGGCATTTCGAGTTCCGGTGGCAACCGGTTCGCGCATCCCGGCAACGACGGTATGAAGCCAATCTACTTCGGCCAGTGAATCCCGCGACCGGTTTTTAGCCGGACACGCTTTGACCAGAGCAGGCCGCTCGCGCGGCCTCGACTGACTTTTCCGATGGAAGAAAACGATGAACCTCTATACCGACTTTCTGCGGGTCGCGAGCCGTGGCGAAAGCCTCGGCGCGAATCTCGTCCGTATCGCCATTGCGATCGTTTTTCTGTGGATCGGCGCGTTAAAGTTCGTTCCTTACGAAGCGGACAGCATCACGCCGCTCGTCGCGCAGAGTCCCGTGATGGAGTTCTTTTACAAGCATCCGAAGCAGTATGCGCAGCATATGACGAAGGAAGGCCAGCTCGTACCGGAGCAACGCCAATGGCAGCAGGCTAACAATACGTATGGCTTCTCGCGTGGTCTCGGCACGCTCGAAATCATCATCGGCCTGCTCGTGCTGTCCAACTTCGTGTCGCGCAATCTCGGGCTGCTCGGTGGCGTGTTGTCGTTTCTCACGCCATTCGTGACCCTATCGTTTCTGATAACGACGCCGGAAACATGGGTGCCCGCGCTCGGCGACGCACAGCACGGCTTTCCGTACCTGTCCGAACACGGCCGGCTGATTATCAAGGACACCGTGATACTGGCCGGCGGTGTCGTGATCATCGCCGATTCGGCGAGGCGGCTGTTGCTCGAACGCGAGCTGCTCACGCCGCCGGGCGCCCGTTCGCTGCTTGCTGAACACGCGCAGTCGCGGTAAGCATCGATGCCGCTATCTTCGCGGCCGTCCTTGTACAAGGCGACGGCCGCGAGGCTCGCGGTGCTCACTTCCAGAATACGTAGTTCGCAAAGTAAGGCGAATAAGCGATCTGATGTTCGGCCGAGCATATCTGGGCAGGCGCAGCGCCGCCTACCGTGTTCAATCGCTGCACATAGCGCACGTCCGACAGTTCGCCGCCTTTTTCGCCTTTTCCGTCGTCGCTCTTCGTTTCGAGCAGCAACTGCGGAATACTGTCCGCCGACGCGCTGGCCATCTGCGCGATCGGGTGGCCGACGATGCGGCTGCCGTCCTGCGCCTGCCATGACGGTCCGGCGTCGTGTTGAATCACTGCGCGCCCAACTGTGTCGTACAGCGTCGCATGTGGGCTTCTGAAGAGCCACGTCAGATGGTGCGAGCCGTCGTACTCGCACATATAGATCTGGACGCCGGTCGCGGTAGTGGAAGCGTACGGCTTCGCGTTCGCCGGCGTAAGCAGCGAGGAAGTCGATATAGCGGATTGCGCCGGCGCCGATCCAGCCGCCAGACAGGCGGCGGCCAGTACGGTGAAGACGCGCAAATACGGTAAGCGGTTGCGGAACATGACATGGGTCTCCTGGCAGAAATGCCTGCTCCGGAAACATTCGAGACGCCGTTTCTATTCCGCCCGGCACAAAGCTTTCAGTTGCAAGCCAGGAAATTGCTACCACGCCGCGCCGGCGCGGCGCGACATATTCTGCACTGCGTACGCTGCGCACGGCCTGGTGATTTTTCGCCCCGCTTTCGCGGTCTTACTGCTGCTGCCTCCCCGAAGCGAGCTGCTCGTTGCGTTCCGTCAGGAACTGAATGAGCCCATCGATGCCGCTCTGTGCGATCTTCTCTCCAAATTGCTGCCGATACGTCTGCACGAGCCACGCGCCGACCACATTGAGGTCGTAGACGCGCCAGCCTTCCGGCGTCTTGTGCAGCCGGTAGTCGATTTCGACAGGTTGGGCATTCGTCAACGCGATGGTGCGCACGACGGTATCGGTATCGCTCGGCGACATCCGCATCGGCGGATACTCGATTTTCTGATCCGGGCGCAATTGCGCGAGCGCGCCCGCATACAGGTGAATCAGCAGCATCTGGAACTGATGCACAAGCGTTTGCTGCTGTTCAGGCGTCGCGGTCCGCCAGTAGCGGCCGATCGCGAGCTGCGTCGTGTAACGGAAATCGATGTACGGCAGGATGTCCCGGTTCACGATATCCATGATGCGCGGGATGTCGCTCGGGTCGATCGACTGCTGGCGCACTTCGTCGAGCACCTGCTGCGTGGCGGTTTTGATCAGCGCCTGCGGGTCCGATTTATCGTCGATCTGCGCGAACGTGCTGCCTGAAAAGATGAACGACGTGGCGAAAGCGGCGATCAGGAATAGTTTCTTCATGGGGGCGCGAATCCTGTGCAAATGCGTGGCAGCCATGCTTTACTGCGCGCGCGTCGATATGGCGACGGCGCAAGCATGGCGTTGCGCTAGCTTAGCATTGCGCAAGACATCGCGACGAAGCCGCGGCAAAACGCTGCCGTAGCGGCGCGGACCGCATGCCGCAACGCCTTCGCCTCGTTACGTAGACCGATGCGCAGACCGTTGCGCAGTCCCTATGCACCCGCAGTCGGAGGCCAAGCGGTCTTAGGAAGACAAAACATTCTACCAACTCCTTGGCTCACAGAACGACATGGCTAC